>NZ_CAAAFT010000470.1:0-2527 GCF_900634765.1 Candidatus Protofrankia californiensis
GATCTTGGGTGCGGCCGGATCGGCGCACCAGTCCGCCAGCGCCCGCCGCTCCTCGGTCCGGCCGTAGAAACCGACCACAGCCCGGGCCGGATGCAACAGCAGCGCCGGCGACGGCACCCACTCGGTGACCGGGGTCGTAAACAGCCCGGCCAGCTCCACCGACTCCACCGGCAGCCGCCCGTCACCGGCCATCACCAGCTTGCGGAACCCAGGATCGGTTGCAAGAACGTGGACCTGGGTGGCCTGCAGCCGCCGTTCACCGAAATTGGGCAGGCTCCTTATCACCACACCGATCAGCAACCCCCCGGCGAACAGGCCCGCCCCCGACATCCCCGACCACCGCGACGGCTCATCCGCACGCGGCGGCTCGGCGGGGAACTCCCGAATGACCATGTCGTAGTAGCGGGCCTCCTCATCCACCCCAGGATTGACATGCCCGGTCGCATGCTCGCAGACCCCCGTGCTGCGGGGGAACCCCTGCGTCTCACAGGGCACACCCCCGGCCTGCCCGGTCAACCAGCCCCACCGCACCGGCGGAAGCGCCGGCGGCACCCACCCGCTCTCACAGATCTTGACCAGGGCCACATCCACCGGTGCCGGGGCGGACCACACCGGCGTCGCCTCCCGCCAGCGCTGCGACCCCGGCAGTTGCACCGATATATAGGAGGCATCCTCCACCACATGCGCGGCCGTCAACACCAACCGATCCGTGACCAGCACGCCCGACCCACACAGCGCAGCGTGTACCTGGACCACCCGATCCGCCGGCACCCCTGCTCCCACCGTTCGCCCTCCTAGATGTCGGCCACGATCAGCCGCGTTCCCGGTCCCGGATCCGCGCCGGTCCGCCCGTTGCCCCATCCTGCGGTTTCAACACCAACTTCAACCGGTGCGTCGACGCCGTGGACACACCGGCTTGACCGCCACCGTCACCTCCAAGGCGAATGCCAACTCCACGGGTTCCACCTCGAACCGGAACCGTGGGTGATCACCGTAGCCTTCGCCGCCGCTTCCAACTCGTCTCGTAGCGCACCCACAGCCTCCGCCAGACCCACCTATAGATCATCCAACACTACAGCACTCCCTCTGTCGGAAACGTCATCACATAGGCGCCCACCGCCGCAACACGGGAGTGGTTGGGTAGGGAGCTGGCGCGGTGACGAATGACCGCTCCGTTTCCAGCTCCCTCCCGTCGATTCCGTGCATGCGGTTCTCCCGCACACGGCTCACCGACGTCTTTCACCGCCGGCATTCGGTGATCTCCAGGGACGGTTTGGTCTGGGAGCGAGCACGGTCCCGGCAAGGTTGAGCAGGCCGAAGTGGTCGGGTGAGGCGTAGGCCACGACCCGCCAGCCCCACGCCCGGCTGCGTTTGTGACGGTTCGCCACGAAGATCGCAGCCCGGTGTAGGGCGTAGGTCTGCATCGTGTCGAACATCCAGGCTGAGTTTCCGTAGCGGAAGTACCCGGCCCAGCCGCGTAGGAAGGCGTTCACCTGCCGTATGACGGTGTCAACCGGCACCAGCAGCCGCGACCGGGCGGTCAGGTCCCGGATCCGGTCGCGGGCGTGCTGAGCGGCCTTGCGGGACGGCCAGCGGGCAAGGAAGATAATGCGTCTGGCCCCGGCCCGGCTCCGGGAGCGTACCAGCCGATGGTGGAGTAGGGTAGGTGACTGGCGCGGTGACGCTCTGGGCTTTAGGCGCTGGTCCGGTACCTTTGTCCGCACGGTTTCCCGTGCGTTTCTCATCCCGGCCTGCCATAGCAGCGTCCCGTTTCCAGCCGCCCCCCGTCGAACTGTGCAAGCGGTTCTCCCGCACACAGCTCACCGACGCCGTTCACCGCCGGCATTGGTCGCGGTAGGGACCGTCCTTGCGGACGGCCCCCCGCACAGATCCCAGCGTGCGGGACTACCGCACTGGGCTCCTGCCTCGGGTCTTGGCGTCGAAGCGCACGCTCGGCATTGGGTGGCGTGGACGGGCGGGTGGTAGCCATCGGTCGGCGTGGCGCCCCATGCGCGCCCAGGTCAGTCGCGTGCGCTGGCTTCGTCGGCGTAGTGCCTTGAACCAGTGCCATGTGGTCTGGGTGCGGAAGGATGCGACCGCGTCGGTGTTGCCGGGAACGGCGTAGTAGTTGAGGTGCCCGAGCACCACACTGCGTAGCCACTGCCCCTGGACTGGGACGGGTTGGTGCCGGCGTCGCTTCAGTTCCTCCTTGATCCCTTTGAGCTTCGCCCGCATCCGCTTCTTGTCCGTGACACGCCTCACCCAGAAGTGCCCCTTCCTGGACGTCGCGCACAGGTGCGTGAACCCCAGGAAGGTGAACGTCTCCGGCTTCCCGAGACCGTGGGCCTTCCGCCAGCCGGCCGCGTGGCGTCCGAACTGGATCAGCCGGGTCTTGTCGGGATGCAGTTCCAGACCGAACCTGGCGAACCTCTCGCGCAAGTCGGTGAGGAACCGGCGGGCGTCGTCCTCGTACTCGAAGCCGGTGATCGCGTCGTCGGCGAAACGGACGACGATCATCTGTCCGCGT
>NZ_CAAAFT010000470.1:3068-4818 GCF_900634765.1 Candidatus Protofrankia californiensis
GTACAGGTTGGCGAGCAGCGGTGACGCCGATGCCCCTAATGAACAGCGCTGGATTATGCGCAGCGCCGGCCTGTTCTGCCTGGTGACGGGCTCTGTCGGGGGTGGATCGCTGCACATAACGCGCCGACGATTCTGATCGGCGGGTCGGCATGGTGCCGGCCTGCACCGATCGGAGGTCGGTTCGTAATGGTGGCTTTATCCGTTTTGGTGTCGAGTCTGGACGTGGAGTTGCAGCGTCTGGGCTACAAGGACTCGACGCTGGTCTGGTACCGGGGCTGCTGGCGCCGGTTGGAGCGGTACTTCGCCGTCCGGGATGTAGAGGAGTTCTCCCTGGACGTGGCGATGGCGTGGGTCGACGATGCGTGCGGGTTCTTTGCCAGGGAGCGTGCGGGCACGCTCCGGCAGACGGATGTCTACCTGTTCAGGGTCGCGTCGATGCTGGACGACTTCGCGGTGCACGGGGCGGTGCTGCGCCGCTACTCCCGGTCTGTCGATAAGGTGACCGGCGACGGCGCGAGGATTCTCGCCCGGTTCCACGCGTCGCTGCGGGCCGCCGGGCGTTCAGTCTCAACGCAGCGGACGTACGGAACGACCGCTGAGGAGTTCCTCGGGTTCGTCGACACCCGCGGCGGGTTGTCCCAGTTGAATGTCGCTGTCCTCGACGCGTTCGTCGCGACGCTTTCGGGTTACCAGGTCAAGACGGTCGAGCAGAAGATGTGCGCGGTGCGGTCGTTGCTGCGGTTCGCCGCGGCCGACGGCCTGGTCGACGCCGCCGTCCTGGACCTGGTTCCGGCGGTGCGCGGCAGCAGGCAGACCAGGATCCCGTCGGTGTGGGATGCCCGTGACGTGGCGCGGGTCCTGGAGGCGATCGACCGGGACAACCCGTGCGGGAAACGGGACTACGCGATCATCCTGCTGATCGCGACACTCGGGTTGAGGAGCGTCGACGTCAGACGGCTCGAGTTTGCCGACTTCGACTGGCCGGGCAACCGGCTGACCGTGGTGCAGGCCAAGACCGGCCACCGGGTGGAGTTGCCGCTGCTCAGGCAGGTCGGATGGGCGGTCATCGACTACATCCAGCATGGCCGGCCGGACTGCGACTGCCCGCAGGTGTTCGTGCGGCACGTCGCCCCGATCGGCCCGTTCTCTGACCAGGACCATCTCCACCAGATCCTGGTCAAGCACGCCCGGGTCGCACACGTGCGGATCAGTGAGCAGCGCCGCCATGGCATGCACTCGCTGCGTCATACGCTCGCGACCCGCTTGATGGAAGGTGGCACCCCGGTCGAGCAGATCGCCGACATTCTTGGACACCAGTCCGTCGAGTCGACCGGCGTCTATCTGAAGTCGTCGCTGGCCCTGCTGGCCAGGTGCGCGCTGGACCCGGACGCGCCAGCCGGCGGGGAGGCGTCACGGTGAGCACGGAGATCACGCTGACCGGCGCGGTCATGGCGCTGGTCGCGGAGAAGCGGGCCGTCGGCTACAAGTACGACACCGAGGAGCGGATGCTGGCGCGGTTCGCCGCGTTCACCCGCGGCGAGTTTCCCGGGCAGGAGGCACCCACCCAGGAGTGCGTCGAGGCGTGGATCGCGGCCGGACGGCGGCGCGGGGTCACCCCGTCGACTCTGCAGGGCCTGACCGCGCCAGTCCGGGAACTGTCCCGCTGGCTGGGCCGGCGGGGAGTAGCCGCCTACGTCCTGCCCTACGGCTCGCTGCCCCGGCCCGCGCGCTACGTCCCGCACATCTACAC
>NZ_CAAAFT010000471.1:0-2507 GCF_900634765.1 Candidatus Protofrankia californiensis
CGCGGTCCGCGGTCCGCGGTCCGCGGTCCGGTGGTCCGGCGATGCGGCGATCCGGTGGCGCTGGATGCGGCGGTCGCGCTCGTCGACAGGGGGAGCATCTCGGACGGCCGAAGGGGGCGGACCGGGCCTGCCGGTTCGGTCCTATCGGCCCGTCCGACGTGCCGATCCTGCCTGCCGTGGGCTGGGCCTGTGCCACGCCGCGCTGAGCCCGGCGCCGGTTACGGCTATGGTTTCGCCCATGTCAGTAAAGAAGGCGGTGATTCCGGCTGCGGGCCTTGGCACCCGGTTCCTGCCGGCGACCAAGTCCCTGCCCAAGGAGATGCTGCCGGTCGTCGACCGACCGGCCATCGAGTATGTGGTGGAGGAGGCTTCTCGCGCCGGTCTGCGAGACGTCCTTCTTGTTACGAGCCGTACCAAGAAGGCGGTAGAGGACCATTTCGACCGGGAGACCGAGCTCGAGGCCGCCCTGGAACGCAAGGGTGACACGACCCGGCTGGAACGAATCCGCGCGTCGGCCGCGCTTGCCGAGGTGCATTCGGTCCGGCAGCAGGCGCCGCGGGGGCTCGGCCATGCCGTGTTGTGTGCGGCCGGGCACGTGGGCGACGAGCCCTTCGCGGTTCTGCTCGGCGACGACCTGATCGACGAGCGCGATCCGCTGCTGGTGGAGATGCTCACCGTACAGGAGCGCTTCGGCGGGAGCGTCGTCGGCCTCATGGAGGTACCCGAAGATCTTGTTTCGCTGTACGGGGTGGCGACGGTCGACCCGGCGGCCGTCGGGTCGGCGGGGGAGCGTTACCAGACCGTCCGCATCCGGGATCTTGTGGAGAAGCCCCCGGTCGACGAGGCGCCCAGCAATCTCGCGATCATCGGCCGGTACATCCTGTCGCCGTCGATTTTCGACGTGCTGAGGCGGACGCCGCCCGGCCGCGGGAACGAGATCCAGCTCACCGACGCCCTGCGGACGCTGGCTCATCTCGGCGACGATGCCGCCGAGCCCGTCCACGGGGTGGTCTTCACCGGACGCCGGTACGACACCGGTGACCGGGTGGACTACCTCAAGGCCGTGATCCGGCTCGCGTGCGAGCGGCCGGACATCGGCGCGGAGCTGTACCCGTGGTTGGAGGAGTACGTCTCTTCCGGAGGCCCCAAGGCCGAGCCCGGCCTGTGACAGTCATGGTGGGTGGCGAGCCCGGCGGCGTGGAGGCGATCGGTGTGAGGCGATCGACGTGAAGTCGGTGGACGCGCACATCGCCGACATCCTCGCCGCCGTCAGCCTGTTACCCCCACGGCTGCTGCCACTCGGGTCCGCCCACGGCTGCGTACTCGCCGCCGACCTGCACGCAGGTGTCGCCCTTCCCGGGTTCGACAACTCGGCCATGGACGGCTACGCCCTGCACGTCGCGGACGTCGCCGGCGCCAGCCCCGACCACCCGGTGACCCTGCCGGTCACCGGGGACATCCCGGCCGCGCCGGGTACACCGGCGCCGGTGGCGCGCGGTACCGCCGCCCGGATCATGACGGGGGCGCCGTTCCCGCCCGGCGCCGACACCGTCGTCCAGGTCGAATGGACCGACGGCCGGATGGACCAGGTCACGGTGGTGCGCGCACCCGCGCCCGGTCAGAACATCCGGCGGGCCGGCGAGGACGTGGCCGCCGGCGATCTGGTCCTGCCCGCCGGACGGTTGCTCGGCGCGGCCCAGATCGGCCTGCTCGCGGCGCTGAACGTGGCAGCACCGACCGTCCATCCCCGTCCCCGGGTGGCGGTCCTCTCGACCGGCAGCGAGCTGGTAGAGGTCGGTGGGACGCTCGGCCCCGGGCAGATCGTCGACTCCAACAGCCATGCGGTGGCGGCGGCGGCGCGGGAGGCGGGCGCGGAGGTCCGGCGGCTTGCCGGCGTTCCCGACTCCCCGGATGCGTTCGCCGCGTTGCTGACTGATGTCCTCGCCGATGCCGACGCGGTGATCACCACCGGTGGGGTGAGCGTGGGCGCCTTCGACGTGGTGAAGCAGGTCCTCGCCGCCACGGGGGAGGTCCGCTTCGAGCGCCTCGCCATGCGGCCCGGGATGCCGCAGGGGTTCGGGGTGCTCGGCGGTGTGCCGGTGTTCACGCTGCCCGGTAACCCGGTCAGCGCCCTGGTGTCGTTCGAGCTGTTCGTCCGACCGGCGTTGCGGCGGATGCGGGGGCTTGCGTCCGTGCACCGTCCGACGCTGGTCGTCAGGACGGCCCAGCAGCTGCGAGCGTCCCCGGGCCGGCGTTCGTACCTGCGGGTCCGGCTTACCGGCGCCGGCGACGGACGGCCGCCCGTGGCGCATCTCGCCGGCGGTCAGGGTGCCCACCAGATGTCGGCCCTGGCGGTCGCGGACGCGCTGGTGATCGTCCCGGAGGGCGGTGCCGACGTGCCGGCCGGTCGGGAGCTGACCGCGCTGCTGCTCGGCGACGAGACGGTGGCGAGCCAGGCCGGCGGCGCGGTGCCGGCGGGCCCGATCGGCGGTGTGCCGCCGGCTGAC
>NZ_CAAAFT010000471.1:2532-5659 GCF_900634765.1 Candidatus Protofrankia californiensis
GGGTGACCCCTGCCGTCATCGACCTGCTCCGCGGCGCCGGCATGCCCAAGGGGGATGCTCTCGGGGTGGCCAGGGTGGCGGGCATCATGGGCGCCAAGCGCACGTCCGAGCTCATCCCGCTGTGCCATCCGATCGCGCTGTCGGGGGTCCGGGTCGACGTCGATGTTCACGATCATGGAATTGAGATCACCGCGACCACCCGGACGACGGACCGCACCGGCGTGGAGATGGAGGCGTTGACCGCGGTCGCGGTGGCGGGGCTCGCATTGCACGACATGGTCAAGGCGGTCGATCCGACCGCGACGCTCACCGATGTCCGGCTGCTCGCGAAGACCGGTGGACGTTCGGGTGACTGGCAGCGCCACGCGGCTCCCGCCTCGACGGACACGGGAGCGTCACGGTGAGCCATGTACCGACGACACCAGCCGGGTCGCCGGGAGTACCCATCGGGTCGCCGGGCGTGCCGGCTGGAGCCCGCGCTCGGGTGATCACTGTTTCGGACCGCGTGTACGCCGGCGGGTACGCCGACAGTTCCGGGCCGCTGGCCGCCGGGGCGCTCGGCCGGATCGGATTCGTCGTCGACGACGTGGTCGTCGTCCCGGACGAGTCCGATGCGATCGTGACCGCGCTGAAGGCGGCGGTGAGCGCTGGGGTCCATCTGGTCGTCACCACTGGCGGTACCGGCCTCGCGCCCAGGGACGTCACGCCGGAGGCGACCCGGCTGGTGATCGACCGCGAGGTGCCCGGACTTGCCGAGGCTCTGCGGGCGGCCGGCCGGGCGAAGGTCCCGACAGCGGTTCTCTCCCGCGGGATCGCCGGCGTGCGGGGCGGGACGCTGGTGGTGAACCTGCCTGGCTCCACCGGTGGCGTCGCCGACGGCGTGACCGTGCTTGCCGGAGTGGTCGGGCACGCCGTCGCGCAGATAAGGGGCGGCGGGGATCACGGTCGCACCGACTTCCGCGACGACGATCACGATCATGTCGGTCCTCCCGGTCGGGTCATCGCCGATCGCGCTCACGGTGGCGGCGCGCACAGCGGAGGCGCTGGTGGCGCGCACGGTACTGGTGGCGCGGAGGATGGCGGCCGAGGGCCGAGGAAGATGGGATGAAGGCACCTGGGTGGCCGGTGAGTCTTACGGACGGGCCGGTGGGCGTGCGTCCTCTGCGGCTGCGCGAGGCCGTCACCTGGGTCGATCTTCGGGTGCGTAACGGTGACTGGCTCGCGCCGTGGGAGGCGACGCCGAAGGCGCTGCCCGTCACCGAGGATGCGTGGGCGCAGCGTCAGACCATCGGGGTGTACACCCAGATGGTGCGGCGGCTGCGCCGGCATGCGCGTCTTGGCCAGGCTCTGCCATTTGCCGTGACGTTCGAGGGGCGGCTGGTAGGGCAGATCACTGTCTCCACGATCGTCCGTGGCGCACTGAACAGTGGCCATGTCGGCTATTGGGTTGACCGTATGTATGCCGGCCGCGGGATAACCCCCACCGCATTGGCGCTGGTGGTGGATCACTCTTTCACCGCCGTGGCGCTCCACCGGGTGGAGGCGCACGTCCGTCCGGAGAACACCGCGAGCCGGCGGGTGGTGGAAAAGCTGGGGTTCCGAGAGGAGGGGTTCCACCGGCGCTATCTGGCGATCGGTGGGGCTTACCGGGACCACATCAGCTACGCCCTTACCGTGGAGGACGCCCCGGAAGGGTTGCTGAACCGCTGGCACAGCGTCCGCGCTCCACATAGATGAGATCAACTGCGCTCACTCTGCCTTAACGGAGAGTAGTCAAGCATCTACTTTTAGATGTGATGCCGGCCACATGCTGGGACTGTTGTCATGGTTTGTCTGTCCGTTAAGATCCTTTTGTGGTGCAGGAGTCGCCGTTTCGTGATGTTGATCGGTCCGGCTGGTTTTTTTCTACGTCGATTCAGTTACTAAGCGTGAACGTGATGTGGATCGTGATGCTGCGACACGCGCTCTTCGGGTCGGTGACCGGACGGTATTCCCTCACTAGCGTTCCTCGAAGCGCCTGGGGATAGGGGTGTCGCAAGCTGCGACGTCCCTATCCTCTCGGCGGTGCGAACGCCCCATGATCGAGCCGCCGGAGTCCCTCGTATTTCGGCCCAGTCGACATGCGAGGTCCGGGCTCGCCAATGTCATCTTCGATATCCGAGTCGGCAGGAAGGCCACCGTCCATGGTCAACTCGCCCGTGCGGCAGTCTGCGCCGCCTGAGGCTCGTACGGGCGGTTCGCGGTTCGCGGTTCGGTGCCGCCTTCCAAACACGCGGTCATGAGCGCGCTCATCTGGCTCGCGATCGTCGCGGTCTGGGGGTTCGTGCTTATCCCGATGTGGGTGAGGCATCATGACAGCACGCTGGAACAGCGATCGGCGGAACGTTTCACTACGGCGATGCGAGTCCTGTCACGCCGAGGGGCGTCGCGGCTGGACAGGGAGTTCGCGATGCGACCGGTTGCTTCTTCTGGCCCGGGTGAAGGCGAGCCGATCCGGACGTCCGGGCTGACCCGCCCCCCCACGTCGGCGGAGACGGTGCACGGGTCCGGCAAGACCGTCGGCGGCGGGTGGCGTGGTGTTCCCGTGGCTCGTTCCCCGGCTCCCACGGCCCGTCCGCCGGCCGCCAGTGGCACGAACGCCGACCGGCGGGCCCTGATCCGGCTACGCCGGCGGCGACTGTTCGTCCTGCTGGCCGCGGTTCCGGTAACCGCGCTGCTCGCCGGACTATTGGGAGGAGTGTGGCTCCTCGTCCAGGGGCTGGCGGACGCCAGCCTTGTCGGCTATGCGGTGCACCTGCGCAGGGTGGCTCAGGCCGACCGGCGGCTGCGTGCCTCCCGCTTCGCGCTGGACCGGCGGATCGCTGCCGAGCGGGCCGTTCGGTACGGCCATCGGGCATCCGGCCCCGGTGTTGGCGCCGTCGGCGGTGTGGCCGGGCCCTGGGCGTCCGGTAGCGAACCGTTCCGGCTGTCCGACCCGGCCGCGGTTCATCGTGGCGCGGACACCGGCCGGGACGACGCCGCAGACGACCTCGCGGTGGCGAACGCGCAGACGGTGGACCTTTCGCAGATCGCAGCCGCTGCCGCGACCCGGGCCGCGGCAGCCGGCGGCAGCCCGCAGGGACGCGTC
>NZ_CAAAFT010000472.1:0-4810 GCF_900634765.1 Candidatus Protofrankia californiensis
AATCGTCCATCTTTCTGATTCCTGAATCGTCCATCTTTCTGAATCGTCCAGCCAGCACCGGCCCGCCCGGACCGGCGCTGGTCGGCGGAAACCCCGCCGGTTTGTGAAAGGATCCTCATGGCAGCGTCCGAATCGATGTCCGGTGACAGCCGGCGCCGTCCGCTCCGAAAAGTTCCGTTCCGAAGAATTCAGCCCCGAAGAGCTCTCTTCCAAGGGATTTCGTTCGGGAGAATTTCATTCCGGAAAATGATGGCCTGGCTGGCCGCCATGGTCGTGCTGTCGGCTGTGTCGGCCGCCTGCGGGTCGTCGACGACTGGTTCCGAGCCCGCTGCTGCCGCGTCCGGTTCGAACCAGCCCTTCTCGGTGACGATCGACACCGAGAAGGGTCCGGTGAGTATCGACAGGAAACCGACCCGTGTCGTGGCGCTGACCCGCGACTACGTCGACACATTGCTGGTGCTGGGCATCCAGCCCGTCGGGGCGAACCGAAGCAGCCGTACCGAGGGCGGCGTGTACCCGTGGCAGAAGGGCCTGCTGGACGCGGGCAAGGCGACCCTCCTGAACACCGACGTCAACACCGACTTCAGCCTTGAGAAGGTGGCGGCGCTGCGGCCGGACCTGATTCTGGCCGACTGGGCGGCTGAGGAACAGTACGACAAACTGCGCCAGATCGCGCCCACCCTGAAGCTTCCCGGAGACACCACCTGGCAGGACCGGGTGCGGACCGTCGCCAGGGCGACCGGCACGGACGCACGCACCGAGAAGATCGTGACCGATGCCGAGGCCGAGATCAGCCGGGTCAAGCAGAAACTGCCCGGGCTCGCCGGCAAGACCTTCACCATGGCGTTGGTGATCGGCCCGGGACAGCTCATCGTCGTCAGCGACCAGTCGGATTTCGCGGTGAAATTCT
The DNA here is from genome assembly GCF_900634765.1 of Candidatus Protofrankia californiensis. NCBI lineage: Bacteria > Bacillati > Actinomycetota > Actinomycetes > Frankiales > Frankiaceae > Protofrankia > Candidatus Protofrankia californiensis. The sequence continues at coordinate 911 of NZ_CAAAFT010000472.1, forward strand.
TCGGCCAGCTGGGTATGAACCTGTCGGCCGGAGCAAAGGCGATCACCGATCCGGACGGGCAACTGAGCCTGGAGAAGCTGGACGCGATCGACGCGGACTACCTCCTGATCTCGGCAATCAACCAGCAGGATCTCGACGACCTCAAGAAGAATCCCATCTACCAGCGTCTGGGTGCGATACGGGACGGCCGGGTGTCCGAGCTGGACGTGGAGACAATCTATGCCGTGCGGCTGCCCAGCCCGCTGACGTTCCCATATGTCTTCCAGCGTATCGAGCCGACCCTCACAAAAATCGCCGCCGTCAGGTCGTGACCGCGCGTCCGGCCTGTGACAACGCGGCCGTCGCCCGGCGGCCGCGGAAAGGAGCACCCACAATGACCAATCCGTTCGACGACCCGGACGCGCGTTACCTGGTCCTGATCAACGACGAAGGTCAACACTCATTGTGGCCGATCTTCATTGACGTACCGGCGGGTTGGACCATTGTGTTCGGCGAGGACACCCGGGACGCCTGCCTGGAATACGTGGAGAAGAACTGGACCGACCTGCGTCCGAACAGCCTGCGTATCCGGATGGAAGCGCGACAGGCATGACCGGCCGTTCACCACAGGGCCGGCAGATCCAGGTCCGCGGGTCGCTGACAGAGCAGGATCTCCGGCGCTTTGTCGCCGATGCGCTCGACGAACAGGCGAATTCGATCGGGTTCGACGACAACCTCATCGAGCTCGGCGTGGATTCGATCCAGATCATGCGGCTGACGAATCAGCTCCGCCAGCGCGGCGTCGAGGTGAGTTTTGCCGAGCTGGCCGAGCGGCCGACCCTGGACGCCTGGTCGGCTCTGCTCGCTTCGGGGACCCAGGGTCACCGGTTGCCGGCCTCGGGCGCCGAGGGCCACCGGCCGGAGCGGGCCGCCGGGACCGTCCCGACCGGCGACCGCGGCGATCCGTCGGAATTGTCATCTTCAGTGCTGTTGTCCCCGCTGGCGCCGTTCCCGCTCGCGTTGATGCAGCACGCCTACTGGATCGGACGCGGTGACGGGCAGGCCCTGGGTTCGGTGTCGGCACACCTCTACGTGGAGTTCGACGGCCGTGACGTCGACCCAGCCCGCCTGGGCAGGGCGGTCGAGGCGGTGGTGGATCGCCATGCCATGCTGCGGGTGAAGATCGGTGATGATGGGACGCAGCGGGTGCTGGCGTGCCGGCCGGGGCCGGCGGTTACGGTCGGTGATCTTCGCGAGCTGCCCGCGGATGAGGTCGAGCGCACCCTGGAGCAGCTGCGTGACCAGATGTCACACCAGATGCTGGCGATCGAGGACGGGCAGGTCGTCGACGTCCGGCTGAGCTTGCTTCCAGGCGGGGCCACCAGGCTGCATCTGGACATCGACATGGTCGCGGCGGACGCGATGAGCTACCGGATCCTCCTGGCGGACCTGGCGGCACTGTATGAACACCCGGGCCGTGCGCTCGATCCGATCGGTTACAGCTACGCCGGCTACCTCGGCGACCGGGCGGCCGCGCGGGCTGCCGCGCACGAGCGTGACCGGCAGTGGTGGGCCGAGCGCCTGGACGAGCTGCCCGGGGCGCCGCACCTGCCGGTGACGCCCCGGGCAGCCGGTGGTGGCACCGGTCGCGTGGCGCGCAGGCACCACTGGTTGCCGGCGCCGGAGAAGGCGCGGCTGATCGAGCGGGCGCATCGCCACGGCGTCACCCCGGCGATGGCGCTGGCGACGGCGTTCGCCGAGGTGCTGGCTGCCTGGGCGGACGAACCTCGGTTCCTGCTGAACCTGCCGCTGTTCAACCGGGAGGCGCTGCATCCCGATGTGGACGCCATGGTGGGTGACTTCACCGGATCGGTGCTGCTCGACGTCGACTGCGGCGAGCCGATGCCGTTCGCCGAGCGTGCCCGCCGGATACAGCAGCGGCTGCATCTGGCCGGGGCGCACGCGGACTACTCCGGGGTCGAGGTGCTGCGCGACATGGCCCGCGTGCGCGGCGAGCAGGTGTTCGCGCCCGTCGTCTTCACCAGCGCCCTCAACCTCGGGGAGCTCTTCGACGACCGGGTGCGCCGGCATTTCGGCGAGCCGGTGTGGATCATCTCGCAGGGGCCGCAGGTGCTGCTGGACGCCCAGGTCACCGAGGTCGGCGGGGGTTTGCTGCTGAACTGGGACGTCCGGGAGGACGGCTTCCCCGACGGTGTGGTCGATGCGATGTTCGCCGCCTACCGGGACGTGGTCGGCGCACTCGCCACTGAGAACGCGGACACGGACAAGAACGCGGGTGCGGGTACGGGTATGGACGAGAAGGCGGACACGGGCGCAGACGCGGACGTGGACGCGGGCTGGCGCGTACCAGTGTCGATCACGACACCGCCCGATCAGGGCCGGGCGCGGCTACGGGTCGCTGCTACAGGCGTACCGCCGCCCGGGGCGCTCCTGCACGACGGATTTTTCGCCCACGCCCACCGCACACCTGGTGCACCCGCACTACGCTGGGGTAACGGCGGCACCCTGACCTACGCGGAACTGGCCGACCGGGCGCTGCGGGTGGCCGGTTGTCTGGTCGAACGCGGGGTGCGGCCGGGGGAGTCGGTGTCGGTCGAGGCCGCGAAGGGACCCGCCCAGGCGGTGGCGGTACTCGGCGTGCTGGCGGCCGGGGCCGTCTACGTGCCCATCGGCGTGGAGCAGCCGCACGCCCGGCGGGAGAAGATCCGCCGGACGGCCGACGTGCGGGTCGCGCTGACCGAACGCGACGGGCCCGCAGGTCCGGGTGGCCAAAGTCCCGGGGACACCGCACCGGACACGTCCGTGGTCGAGCTGGATGTCGATGTCGCGGCCGTCCACCGGGCTCCCCTGGCCGATCCGGTCGTCGTCGGCCCCGAAGCCGTGGCGTACATCCTGTTCACCTCGGGTTCCACCGGTGAGCCCAAGGGAGTGGAGGTGCCGCACCGGGCGGCGATGAACACCATCGGCGATCTGATCGGACGTTTCGACATCGGGCCACGGGACGCGTCACTGGCGGTGTCCGCGCTCGACTTCGACCTGTCGGTCTTCGACATGTTCGGCCTGTGGTCGGCCGGTGGTGCGGTCGTGTTGATCACCGAGGATGCCCGCCGCGATGCGGCGCACTGGGCGGACCTGGTCGACATCTGGGACGTCACCGTGATCAACTGCGTGCCCGCCGTCCTGGAGATGCTGTTGCGGGCGGGCGGACGCGACGGCTGGGGCGAACGGCTGCGGGTTGCGCTGCTCGGCGGCGACTGGGTCGGAACCCATCTGCCCGCGCTGCTCGCACGCCACGCGCCGACCTGCCGCTTCGTGGCCCTGGGCGGTACCACTGAGACGGCGATCCACTCGACGATCTGCGAGGTGACCGAGCCGGCCGGGGTGCCGCCGCACTGGCGGGCGGTTCCCTACGGCACCCCGCTGCGCGGCGTGACCTGCCGGGTCGTCGACGAGCAGGGCCGGGACCGACCCGACTGGGTGCCGGGCGAGTTGTGGATCGGCGGGCTGGGGGTGGCCCGCGGCTACCGGGGCGATCCACAGCGAACCGCCGACCGGTTCGTCGAATACCGGGGAACCCGCTGGTACCGCACTGGTGACATGGCCAGGTACTGGCCTGACGGGACGCTTGAGTTCCTCGGTCGCCGCGACGGCCAGGTGAAGGTGCGAGGGTTTCGCATCGAGCTCGCCGAGGTCGAGGCCGCGTTCACGCGGCAGCCCGGGGTGCACCGGGCCGTCGCCGTGGTGATCGGCGGGGACAGTCCGCGACTGGCCACGGCCGTGGTCACGCAAACCGCTGTCGACGACGACGCACCGTCCGCCCGGACGACTCCTGGGACGACTGTCGGGACGCCCGCCGAGGTGGCCGAGGCCCTGCGCGACGCGACCCGCGACCTGCTGCCG
>NZ_CAAAFT010000473.1:0-2376 GCF_900634765.1 Candidatus Protofrankia californiensis
GCCAGCAGCAGCCGGGCGCGCAGCGACATGACCGGTCCACTCAACGCGGCAGACGCAGAACGTAACCGACGCCACGCACCGTGTGGATCAACGATGGCGGAACAGGGTCGATCTTGCGCCGCAGATAGCTGACGTAGGTCTCCAGGACCCGCGCCTCCCCGCCGAAGTCGTGCCCCCAGACGTGGTCGAGAAGCTGGGCCCGGGTGAGCACCTTGCGGGCGTTCGCCAGCAGATAGTGCAGCAGGCGGTACTCGGTGGCGGTCAGCTCCACGTGCCGCCCACCACGCCGCACCTCTCGGGTCTCCGGGTCGAGTTCGAGATCGCTGAAGCGCAGTGGCCCGGGCGTGCTGTCGGCGGCCCCGGCCCGACGCAGGATCGCGCGGACCCGGGCGACCAGCTCGCTGACAGCGAACGGCTTCGTGACGTAGTCGTCCCCGCCGAGGGTCAGCCCGTGCACCTTGTCCTCGGTGGCGTCGCGGGCTGTCAGGAACAGGGTCGGCATGCCCCGCCCCGAACCACGCAGCCGCTGACAGAGCATGAACCCGTCGATGTCGGGGAGCATGACGTCCAGCACGAGCAGGTCCGGTGGCGACAGCGCGACCCGGGTCAGCGCCGCCTGTCCGGAATGCACGGCGTGCACGTCGAAACCCTCGTAGCGCAACGCCATGACGACAAGATCGGTTATCGCCTCCTCGTCGTCGACGACGAGGACTTTGAGCGGACGCTCCATCCGCCCAGTCTCACCCGTCTCCCGCGTCGGGCCGGTCATCCGGGCCCGACAGCGGTGGGAGCGGACCAGGCAGGTACGGAGGAAAGCCGCTCTGACGGGCGTGTATCCGGCGGTATGACGCCGTTGGAGGGCGTGGACGCGGCGGCGGCCACCTGACCGGGGAAGCCGGCCGAACGGGCCAGCCGACCGGTGGCGTCGACCGTCAGCCAGGCCCATCCCTGCCGGGCGAGATCGGCAAGCAGGGCCGGCGCGGCGTGGCCGGCGGCCAGGGCGGCCGTGGCGTAGGCGTCCGCCAGGGTCAGATCCGCCCCGACGATGGTGACCGAGGCCAGCGCGCTCGCCGGGGTCCCGGTGCGCGGGTCGACGACGTGTCCGCCCCGCTCCGAGACACCGGACGTGGCGACGGCGAGATCCGTGCCTTCGACCACCGCGACGAGCCGGGCCCGCTCGAAGGGGTCGGCGATCCCGACCCGCCAGGGCCGGCCCGTCCCCGAGGCTCCCCGGACCAGCAGGTCCCCGGCCGCGTTGACGCAGTGGTCCGGGGCGCCGGCGTCGGTCAGCGCCCGGGATGCCGCATCGGCCGCCCAGCCCTTGACCAGACCGGTCGGATCCAGGGTGCCGTCCGTCCGCCAGGCCGGGTCGAAGCTTCCGCCGGTCCGCTCCCGGCAGGCGTCGGCTGTCCGGTACACCTCACGGACGTGGTCCGGGCAGTCGTCGAGGCCGATCTCGCCGCGCCGCAGCCGGGAGACCCAGGAGCTCGGCAGGAAGGTGCTGAAGTCCTCGTCCGCCCGGTGCAGCACCGCGACCGCCGCCGCGATCGCCGCGTCCAGTGCCGACGGGCCAAGTTCCGCGGCGCCGGGCGGGCGGCGGATGTTGATGCTGACGACCGTGCCCATCACCGGTTCGGCGTGGACCCGGCCCGGCCGGCTAGGCACCGGCCCTGTCCAGAGCGGACTGGACGGACTGCGCGTAACCGTAGCTGGTGTAGGAGGCCCCGGAGACGGTGTCGATCCGGGTGCTCTGGGCGTCGAGCACCTCCTGGCGCAGGATCGGCACCGCCCAGTTGTTGATCTCAATATCACGCCGCTCCCGGTCCGGTAGCCGCAGGGCCACCACATCAGTGATCGTCTTTCCGCTCAGGACGACCTGGACCTGCACGGAGCCGTAGCGGGTGCTCACGGCGTCGCCTGTCACTATCTGGGCGGTGGCCGTACCCGATGGGCCCGAACCCGACGGCGAACCGGCGGAGTCTGGTCCGGATGAGCTCGAAGCGGAGGAGTTCGAACCGGACGAACCGGCGTCGCCGGACGCCGAAGTCGAGCTGCCGTCACCCGAAGCCGACGTCGGAGCCGGAGCCGGGGCCGGGTCGCCCGTCGTGGCGGGCTGCTGGCTCGCCCCGACTGTGGCCGGCGTGACGGCGAGCGCCACGGGCCGCTCGCCGGGCCCGGTCGCGGTCTTCGCGCCGACAGCCAGGGCGACGGTCGCCATCAGCGCGGCGAAGCCGAGCCGCGCCCGGTAGGGCTTTCCGGCATTCTCGTTCATCTCAGCGTGAACTCCTCGGTGTGGATCTGCTTGTCGGACAGCCCGAGGCCGCGCAGCGCCTGGACGACCGCGCGTGTCATCCCGGGGGGGCCGCAGACGAAGAC
>NZ_CAAAFT010000473.1:2401-2924 GCF_900634765.1 Candidatus Protofrankia californiensis
TTCGGCGACGTCCGGCACGGCCGCGACGAGGAAACGCGCCGCCAGCGGGTCGTGTCCGAGGTCGCGCCGGGAACCGACCACACGGTGGACGATCAGCCGTCCGTTGCCGGCCAGCCTCTCGAACTCCAGCCACAGGATGAGATCGTCCGCCCGGCTGACCCGGTGCACCACGACGACGTCGTCGCCGCGGGCGAGCAGGTCCTCCGCGAGCGCCCGGACCGGTCCGATCCCGCTGCCCCCGCCGACGAGCAGCGTCCTGCCCCGGGTGGCGTGCTCGGCGGTGAAGTGCCCGAACGGGCCTTCGGCCACGACCGGGGTGCCCGGCCGCAGGTGGGCGATCGCGCGGGAGTGATCGCCCGTGGCCCTGACCGTGATGCGCAGCCGGTCCGGCCGCGGCGGGGCGGACAGCGAATAGGGGTGCGCGCTGACGAGATGCCCGCGGGCGGCGAACCGCCACAACAGGAACTGCCCCGCCACCGCGCCGAGACGATGCAGGTCACGGCCACGGATCCAGACCGAGACG
>NZ_CAAAFT010000474.1:0-1930 GCF_900634765.1 Candidatus Protofrankia californiensis
CGCCGGAACGCCACCACCGCCACGGCCACGGACAGCCCGACGAGCGCCGTCCCGAGGGCCACCATCGTGTCGAAGGCAAGGTGGACGATCAGGGCGTTCGGGCGTTCGGCCGGTGGGACCGCCGCAAGCCCCGTCACCACGTGGTCACGTCTCCAGCCGGTCATGAGCGACAGCAGGTCGGGGATCTCGATGCCGTGCCGGACCTCTCCGGTCACATCGTCGTAGATGCCGCCGAGGGTCAGCGGCGCATGCGACCGCGTCCGGTACAGGGCTTCCATCGCGGCCAGCTTCACCGGTTGCTGTTTCGCGACCACACGTGACGCCCAGTCGCCGACGATCAGCTGAAGCGGAGCGCAGGCGAGCACCGTGACCAGGCCGACGCGCAGACCGCGGCGGTGGTAGGCGTCCCGGCGTCCGCGCAGCATCCCGACCGCGTACACCCCGGCAACGGCGCCGCCGGTGCACATCAACGCCGCAAGCAGCATGTGGACCACCTGTGCCGGGGTGGCCGGGGTCAGGAAGGGCGCAAGCGGCTCCGCGCTGACGACCCGCCCGTCGACCTCCCGCACTCCGCGAGGGACGTTCATCCACGCGTTCGCGGTGATGATGAACAGGGTCGACAGGGTGCCCGCGACGGCGATCGGGACCATCGTCAACCAGTGAGCCCTGGGGGACAGGCGCTTCCACCCGTAGAGGTACAGGCCGATGAAGACCGCCTCGATGAAGAACGCGAAGCCCTCGAGGGTGAACGACAGGCCGAGCGCTCCGCCGTAGCGGGCCATGAACGCCGGCCACAGCAGGCCGAACTCGAAGGAGAGGACCGTTCCCGACACCGCGCCGACCGCGAACATCACGGCGAAGGCCCGTGCCCACTTGCGGGTGAGGGCGAGCCAGACCGGGTCGCCCTCCGGATCCAGCGACGTTCGGTGTAGAGCAGCAGCCAGGGCATGCCCACCCCGAAGACCGCGAAGCAGATGTGGAAGGCCAGTGAGAACGCGGTCTGCCCACGAGCAAGATCTGTGGACGCGGCAAGAATCATGTGCAACCCCTCCTGCCTACCGTCCGTGCGGACAAAGGACCATGTCGGGAAAAGATCTTCTATGCTTTGTAGAACTTCTACGCTTTGTAGAATACGGGACGCCGGCCCGCGGGATCGCACGACCGACCGGGATCACAACAGGACTCCCGATCAGGGCACAGAACTCCGTGACGCGTCGTACAGTGAAATACATGGCGCGTCTCGGTGACCTTGAGCGGTCAGTCATGGACGTGCTGTGGGACGTCGACGTCTGGCTGACCGCGCGTGAAGTGGCCGCTCGGCTCGACCACGAACGCGACCTTGCCTACACCACGGTTCTCACGGTGCTGGAACGCCTCGAGCGCAAGGGCTTCGTCCAGCGGGAACGCGCGGAGCGCGCCCACCGCTACCGGGCGTCAAGCAGCCGGGACGCCGTCGTGGCCGAGGCGATGCTCGCCGTCCTGGACACCACCGAGGACCGCAGCTCGGCGCTGGTCCGTTTTGTCGGTTCCGTGTCCCCGGCCGAAGCCGAGATCCTGCGCAGGGCGCTTGCCCCGACGCCAGGCGCCGAACTCGGCTACACCGGTCCGACCATCCGTCCGACCGACCTCGAAATCGATGATGGAACCGGCGAACCGGGACGCACCGGCGCAGGGGTCACCCATACCGGCGACACCGTATCGGGCACGACACGCGCACATACCGAACCACCGTCTGCGGGCAGAGGTACTGTTCACCCGCTATGACGACCGCGGCCATCCTCTCCCTGTTCGCAGGCGCGCTCGCATGGCCGGTTCCACGACTGCTCGCCGGAGCTCACTGGCCGTCCCGCTGCCCGCGATCGGCGATCGTGCTGTGGCAGGCGATCGGGCTCGCCGGCGGCGTGTCAGGGCTGCTCGCGGTGATTGCATT
>NZ_CAAAFT010000474.1:2450-22585 GCF_900634765.1 Candidatus Protofrankia californiensis
TGGGCGTGCTCGACCATGCCGGTCATGTGGCCGCCGGCGAACCCCTCGCCGGGCTCGGCTGGATCAACGTGATCGCGCTTGGGGTGGCGTCCGCGCTGGCCGCCCGGTTGTTCGGCGTCCTCGCCCTGTCCACCGCGCGGACCCTGCGGCATCGTCGCCGCCACCGCCACCTGGTCGACCTGGCCGGTCAGGACCACGGCGGGCGCAACGACGTAGCTGCAGTGCCGGAAGAGCTGCCAGGCGCCGGGGCATGCCAGCCGCCACACGGGTTGCCCAACTGTGCCGGAAGCATCCACCGCCGCGGACGGCTTCGTGTCCTGGACCATCCTGTCGCGGTCGCCTACTGCCTACCCGGCGTGCGCCACACCCGGGTCGTCGTCTCCAAAGGTCTGCTGGCGGCGCTCACCGAGGACGAACTGGAGTCCGTCCTCGCCCACGAAGAGGCCCATGCCCGCGGCCGGCATGATCTCGTCATCCAGCCCTTCGTAGCCTGGCAGCAGACCTTCCCGTTCCTGCCCCCCGCGCGCGATGCGACCGCCGCGGTGTCGCTGCTGGTCGAGATGCTCGCCGACGACACCGCCGCCCGCCGCACCAGCTGCCAGACCCTGGCCCGGGCGCTGGCCCGGCTCGGGGTGGCCCGGTTCCCGGTGCCGACGGGAGCGGTCGGCATCACCGGAGTGTTCCAGCGCGGGACGGTGAGTCCACAGCGAACGACCGGTCACACCAGGGTGCTGCGAGCCAGATCCGCACGCCGCAGGCATGACAGCGGCACAGGCGGCACGGGCCACCTGCTTGTCGAGCCCGCCCGCTCCTCCCCGATCCACACCCCGGTGATCGCGCGTATCTCGCGCCTGCTGGACCCCTCACACCGGGCACCGCTGTGGGCGCATGCCGCGATCTACCTCACCGCCGCCGCCATCTGCACCTTCCCCGCCTTCGTCCTGCTGGCCACCTGACCCGACCCGACCTGCCCCGACCCGCCGCCCGACCCGCGCGACTCGACCGGGCCGGCCCGATCCGACCTGGGGCCCGGCAGGACAGGACCTGCCCAGATCTGCGCGGGACGGCCGGCTGGAGGCGAAAGCCGGATATGGAAGCAGGTCAGGCGTCATCCCGCCCGCGACCGGCCTTCCTTGTTCGGCTCGACTGGCCGGGAAAAGCGGGGCCTGGCCCGTAGCGGATTCCCGGCCCGGACGATCGGCCCTCGGTCACCTGCTCCAGGAGCCCTCGCTGCCGGAGACCGGCCAGCCAACGACGCGCCTGGTAGACGTCCACCGTGAACAGGTTCTGGATGGTCCGGTTCGTGATCCAGCCGTACTCCCGGACATGCTCGACGATCCGCCGGTCGATCTCGTCGGCGTTACGTACCCGGTAGGCAAGGGCCGTCCCGAGCGCCATCCGGGCATGCTCGCGCAGCCGGTAACGGCCGTACCGCCGGCGCGCGGTCGAGCGCGAGACGTCAAGCAGCCCGTCCTGCCCGGCGGCAAGACGACTGTCGGGGCCTACTTGAAGTCAAAGGTCGAGGTCTCCTCCCGTTCGGCTGTCGACCCGGCCGGGATGCGGGCGAGAGCCGAGCCGGCGTCGGTCTCGGTGTCGTCCACGCGGTGCCATCCTGACGGCAACGGAGCGGGGGTTCGCCACGAGTTTATACAGATCCGCACTGTGCGGCCTTGTATAAACTCGCCACTCACCAACGACGTCAACCGGCACGCCATTGGGTGGACGTATCGGGTGTCGGCAAGTGTTGCCAGCGCACAAGCAAAGATTCAGAGTGTCATTTGGTCATCTGACGGATGCCTTGGCCGCGGCCTTCATCTGCTTCTTGTAGTCGCGGACCTTGTCGCGGGTGACGGTGTCGATGATGTCGGCGATCGAGCGGAACGATCCGTCCTCACCGAAGGGAGCCGACACGGCCTGCCAGCCCGGCGGAGTCACACCGACCTGCTTGCCCAGCAAGGCTGTGAAGATCTTGGCCTTCTGCTGCCCGAACCCGGGTAACGCGCAGACGCGGCGCAGCAGCTCGGGGCCGTCCGCGGCGGTGCGCCACACGTTCGCGGCGTCCGAGTCGTACTCGTCGACGATCAGACGGCACATCGCCTGCACCCGCCTGGCCATCGATCCTGGGAAGCGATGCAGCGCCGGCTGCCGGGAGAACACGGCTGCGAGCACGTCCGGGTCAAAACCGGCCAGTTCGGCGGCGTCCAATGACTTACCGAGCCGCTGGGAAAGCTCGTAAGGCGCCGCGAACGCCCGCTCCAACGGAATCTGCTGGTCGAGCACCATCCCGATCAGCAATGCCAACGGGTCGTTCGACAGCAGCTCGTCCGCCTCGGCGATCTGGCTCAGATGCAGTCCCACACTCACACCGTAGCCGGGCTGGCGAACCTGTCAGCCCTCCGGTCAGGTCACCGTGTAGTCGGTGTTGTCTCTACAGGCCTCGTAGTCGGCAGCGTCCAGATAGTGACACCACGGGAGCTGCGAGTCCGGATAGCGCAAACGACTCAGGCCGCGCCACGTGGCCACTTCAACATGCACGCCACCGGTGCCGAGGTCCCGGACTGCTTCCAACGCTGGTATGAGGTCTGTGTCTCTGCTGAACAGCACGCCAATGTCAAAAGCACCCTCGCAAGCAAGCCTGACGAAGTCCACGGCCAGCGCCACGTCGATGCCCTTTTCCTGCGCGGGGGTCACGGGCCAGTCCTTTGGGTACCGAAGCTGCCGACGAACGAGCGTGAGTCGCGGATCCCGCAGCCACCCAGCGGCTTGGCGGTCACTGGCCTGAGCCGCGGCGGGCTGGTGATCTGGACTTGGCCTGCCTCGGTACACGCGGATGTCGGTCAGGACACCACCAAATCGCCGTCTGGCAGCAACGAGATCCGCGACGAGAACTGGATCGACGTGGCTGAGACGGTGGCCCTCGCCCGGCGGCCGGAAATGATACAGAGCCGAGAGATGCATGTTCTGGTAATCAATGAAGATCGAAATACGTGGGATCATGGCGTAGCCGATCTAGAAAGAAAAAGCCCCGCCAGTCCCGTAGGACGGCGGGGAGTAAGTGATGTTGATGTTAGGCGACGGGCCGCAACTCGTCAAGCACGAGGGAGCGCGGACCACAGCGGGCATACAGGCGACGGTCTCAGCCGCCGGGCGACTCCCGGGGTGGGGGCGACGGCGTGAACGCGCCGGTTGTGTCCGGGTGCGCTGGATATGGCGAAGCTCCTGGTAAGACGCGGGTTGCTGAGACCGTACGTCGTAACCAGGAGCTTCGGTGCCCAAGTGTGTCATGCCCCGTCGGGGTCCTCGGGGTTGTTGCGGGAGGCGGTACTCGCCGGTCCGGGCGTCGTGGTCACGGCGCAGATGACCGCGGGGCCGTTGGCGGTGCTGGCCAGGCCGGCGGGAGTGCGGGCGGCGTTGGCGGCCGGAGGGTGCGTCGACCGGCGTCGGACAGTGTTGACCGATGCGGTGACGACGGTGCTGGTAGTGGGGTTGTGCCTGTTCAGCGGGGAGGGGTACCCGAGCGTGCTGGCCCGGTTGTGGCCACTGCTGGGCGCGTTCAACCCGGCGATCGTGCTGGGTGGCCCGGTCAGCGCGGTGGCGTTGTCGCAGGCCAGGGCACGGCTACCGGCCGGGGTGTTGCGGGCGTTGGTCGAAGCCGGCGCCCGTATCGGCTGGGCGGTCGAGACCACCGGCCTGCGGATGTTCGGGCTGGTGGTGACGGCAGTGGACGGGACGGTGTTCGACCTAGCCGCCACCGACGCGATCAGCGAGCGGTTCGCGACCCCGTCGGGTGGCCGGTTCCCCCAGGCCCGGGTGGTCACGCTGGTGGTGTGCGGGACCCGCCGGGTACTGGCCGCGGCGCTGGACTCGTGCGGAGTCAGCGAGCAGGCCCTGTGGGACCGTCTGGTCACACAGCTGGCGCAGGGGACGTTGAATCTGGCGGACAGGAATTTCTTCTCCATGGACCGGTGGCGCACCGCGGCCGGGACCGGCGCGCACCTGGCATGGCGAGGCAAGAACGGCGTCCGGTCGCTGCCCGCCACGGTGATCGAAACTCTGCCGGACGGCTCGCACCTGCTCCGGTTACGGGAGTCCGACGCGATGCTCGCCCGGCGCCGCACGACCACCGGTGAGAAGAAGGCGCCCCGGCTGGGCGATGTCATCGCCCGGCTGGTCGAGTTCACCGTGACCGTCACCGACCAGGCCGGGAACACGCGCGTCAGCCGGTTCCGGGTCCTGACCACCCTGTTGGATCACCAGGTCTATCCTGCAGAGGCGATCGCGCACTGTTACGCACAGCGGTGGCAGGTCGAGCTGGCCTACAAGACGATCAAGTCGACGGTGCGGGGGCCGGGTCGGCGCCTGCGTGGGCAGTCCCCTGACCTGGCCGAGCAGGAAATCTGCGGTCTGCTCGCTGTCTACAACGCCCTGGTCGACCAGGCTGTGGCCGCTGCCGCCGATCTGGGTATCGACCCCGGTGAGATCTCCTTCACCGTCGTCCTGCGCGCTGCCCGCGACCACCTGACCAGCCACGCTCCCTGCCGGGCCTGCGGCCACCGCTCCGGTTCGGCCGACCTGCTCGCCGCAATCGCTGCCGGTCCCCGTAACCGTGCCGATCGACAACGGAGCAGCCCCCGAACCACGAAGGAGCGACGAACCCAGCACACCCGTAACGTCACCTACACGATCACTATCACCGATTCAAATCTACCCAGAGCGGCCTAATCCGCCTTCTCTTTAGGGCAGTGCCACAGGCCCTGGCGGCGGCTCCGGCAGATGAACCGCCCGCTTCGCTCGCAACGTCACCCGCGGTGTGCTCGGATACACCTTGGCGATATGCTGCCCGTTAGGATCATCAGCCACTTCAATCCGGACACGCTGCACAGCAATCCCGCCTTCAGTCAGGTGATAGCGGTTGAAAGTCCCGCCAAAATGATCTATATAGGTGGGCAGAACGCTGTCAGTCGGGACGGAAAAATAGTCGGCGAAGACCTGGCCACCCAGTCCGTGCGGGCACTCGAAAATGTTCTGACAGCGCTGGAATCCGTCGGTGCCAACCAGGAGAACGTGGTCAAACTGACAATCTACGTCCGGCAGGACCAACCACTGGAACAGGCGTTCTCATCGGCCCAGAGAGTATGGGGCGCGCACCCCACCACGATAAGTGTGGTAGTGGTTTCGGGGTTTGCGAACCCACAGTTCCTCATCGAAATCGACGCAGTTGCGGCAGTGGAGGCGTGAAACGTAGCCCTTCACGGTCACACGCACGGGGCTACAAAACGGACAGGCATCCGAGGTATGACTCACCACAGCGCTGGCAACTGCCGTCTCCAGCAGCGTGTTCCACCAAGGCCACCCGGCCCGGTCCACTCCATGCTTACGACATGTGCTGGTCCAGCACCATGCCCACAAGTAGCGCGAGCGGGTCGCGCGTCAGCAGCTCGTCGGCTTCCGGGATCTGGCTCAGATGCAGGCTCACGCGACCACCGTAGCCGCCAACAGGCAACCTGCTCGCCGACAGGGGCGCGGGCCGGCCACGAGGGGACTTCGACCACCCCTCCTTACACATCCTTACACTCACTTCGGAAAAGTGTGTAAGGTCGACGGTAAGGAGGTGGCCCATGTTGGAAGGAGAGATCGCCGAGCTCGTCGCCGGGCTGCGTCGGATACATCGCGACGATGCCGGACTTGAGGTCAAGCTTGCATCCACCGATACGCTGCCAAAAGAGACAGCGCAGACACTCTGCGCTTTCGCCAACACGCCAGGCGGAGGGGCGCTCATCCTCGGGCTCGACGAGAGTCGCGGATTTCTGTCCGTAGGATGCGAGCATGCCGCCAAGCTGGCAGCGGACATATCCAGCCTGTGTCGCGATTCGATCCACCCGCCACTCATACCCGTAATCAGCCTGCCGACGTTCGAAGACAAAGTTCTTGTGGTCGCAGAGGTTCCCGAACTCCATCCGGTTGATAAACCAGCGTATCTGCGGAGCAAAGGACAGTCCAACGGGGCGTATATACGCATCTCCGATGGTGATCACAAACTCTCTTCATACGAAGTCAGCCAGCTTGTTCTCAATCGTGGACAGCCCAAGTTCGATCGTGAACCAGTTGACGAAGCAACACGGGAAGACCTACAGGACGATCTGGTTGAGGATTTCCTCCGTGATCTTCGTCGATCCCGTCCGATGCTTGCCCGACGAGACGACGTCGATCTCCTTCATCGATGCGGAGTCCTGGTCAGGAGTTCCATCGACAGGGACCGGCTAGTTCCTTCCCTTGGCGGGTTGATCGCCTTGGGTCGGGACCCGCAGAGCTTCGAGGCGCTGCTTGGACTTGGGATCACGATAACTGTCTATCCGACAATACGGAAAGGCGAACCGGGTCCCCACGGCGAGCGATTCCTTGACGACAAGGTTCTTGAAGGTCCCGCGCCCGTTCTGCTTGAGGAAGTCTTCGCCGTGCTGCTCGCCAGAATGAGCAGACAGGGTATAGTTTCTGGAGTCGGCAGAGAGGACCGATGGGAATATCCGCTGGAAGCACTCCGAGAAATCATGGTTAACGCCGTTGCCCACCGCGACTACAGTCCCATGGCGCGGGGGACCCGCATTCAGGTCGAAGTCTACCCGGACCGGCTGGAGGTCATCTCTCCTGGCGGGCTGTTCGGTCCAGTAAGCATAGAGCGTCTAGGGGACGACGGGGTTGCGTCAACCCGCAACCGGACCCTCGTCGACATCCTGGAAAATGTCCGTTTCCGCAGGGATCTGCGTGCTCTTTGCGAGGGAAGGGCTACCGGGATCCCCACCGTTCTGTCGAGCCTACGACGGGCAGGTCTTGCTCCGGCGGAGTTTGCCGACCGAATTAAGGATTTCCGGGTCAGAATTCCCAACAGAGCACTACTCGACGACGAAACTCGGCACTGGCTTTTCACTCTGAACGCGCACGGCCTCTCCAGTACGCAAGAGATGGCACTCTCAGTACTACGCACCGGCCGCTCGCTCACCAGCGACGAGTATCGGATCGAACTCGCGCTGGACAGCAAGATCGCCCGTGCCGAGCTGCAGGATCTCATCAACCGTGGGCTGGTCAGAATGATTAGTCAGCGCAGGTGGGCGCGCTATGCTCTGGCCGATCAGTTCGCAGAACCGCAGCCAACGCTCTTCGGCGACATCCCTATGGACCGGCAACACGCGGACCAGCCTGAAGACGATCAGAAGGAGGCAGGTGAAGGCCAGCGCAGGAAGCGAGAAGTCCTAGCGTTGTTGTCGACATCCGGCCCGCTTAGCCGTGCGGAAATCGCTGAACGCCTAGGACTGTCCGACCGACAGGTGCTCTACGTGCTGTCTCGACTCGACTCAGACAACCTCGTTGCTAAAACAACATCGGCGATCGGCAGCCGATACACAAAATATACTGTTGCCAGCCGCCAATGGTAAGACCTCTACCGTTGCTCTCGCATCCACGAACAGCCACCAAGATGGACTATGGGCACTGTCAGGCACATCCTCGGCACCGATGACGGCGCTGCGTCAGTGTCACAGTCGCTCCATGGTTACGACATGTGCTGGTCCAGCACCATCCCGATCAGCAGCGCCAGCGGATCGTTGGTCAACAGCTCGTCCGCCTCGGCGACCTGGCTCAGATACAGTCTCACGTCACCACGGTATAGGTCGATCCACTACTGGACGGGAAGGTCCGCCGCGACCAGATCGGTGTAGATAAAATCCGCACCCTTGAACAGTAACGGCTCCCGCAGCGCAGCCGCCAGCGCATACGCAAAACAATCACCGAAGTTCAACCGGGCAAGGCTACCACTGCCCCGACCGAAATCGCGGTACGCCTGCCTGGCAAGCGCCGCGTGCTCCACGGTGACCGCAACCACGTTTATGCCACCCGGACGAGTTCGTCGAACCGGCGACTCGCCACCGGGTCACGGGCCGAGTCGACGACCATCGCGGCTTCCACACTGCGCTCCGTCCCACCCGACGTCAAATCGACGCTATTTCAGCGCTAGAATGACATCATGAGTAGCGTCGAGAAGATCACGACCAACCTCACCATCCGAGCCCTCCCTGCACGGGTGCGCGCCACTCTGGCCGCCCGCGCGAAGGCCCGGAGGCAGTCGTTGAACGCCTACCTGCTCGACGTGCTCAGCCGCGAGGCGAGTACCCCGACCATGGACGAGGTGCTCGCCGACATCGACAACGCCCGCGCTTCCTCCGGGCTCACCACGGACGACGCAGTCGCCGCCGTCCGTGCGGTTCGTGATGCGGAGGAGGCACGGTGGGGCTGATCGTCATTGACGCTTCCCTGATCGTCGATCTGCTCGTCGGAGACGACAGCCCCCGACGCAAGGCAGCGAGGGACCGGATGGCCGGTGGTGACGCCATCTACGCCCCCGCTCATCTGGACATCGAGGTCATCTCAGCTCTCCGCGGCCTTGCCCGACGTACGAGCCGGCTCGCCGAGCACACCCCGATACTCATCGCCAACCTGCTCCGCCTGCCGATCCGTCGCGAACTGCTCAGCGGGCCGACCGCTCAGCGCGTCTGGGAACTACGCGAAAATATGGCTGCCTACGACGCCGGCTACGTCGCGCTTGCCGAGCAGATTGACGCCGTCCTACTCACCTGTGATGCCAAGTACGCCGCCACGACCGGTCCACGGTGCGCGATCGAACTCATCACATAGGCCTGCCTCTCGACTACTACGCCGCCGCCGAACGCGGACGTGCCCGCAGTGGACAAATGAGATGGCGGAACTGAGCTGGCTGTACTGGCTGACCTTTGACAGACTGTCGGGGGCTGAGACGGTGACCGCTCCCACGCTGTTCGTCCACGGTGACGGCTGCGTGTTCCCGGACAACGTCCATTCCCTGGCAAGTCGAATGCCGTGTGCCGAACTCGTCTGGGGCGAAGGCAGCCAGATCGACTTCTACGACCAGGAGCCGCAGGTAACCATGGCCGTCGAGGCCGCCGTTCGACACCTCGGGTCGTATCTGTCGGCGACCTTCCAGGTGTAGCACATGTCGGACGACCAGCCGGTGGCGGTGGTGACCGGCGGCAATCGGGGTATCGGGCGCGAGGTGGCCTCGCAACTTGCCGATCACGGCTTCACGGTCCTGCTCGGCAGCCGCGACCGCGTCAAAGGTGAGCAGGTCGCTCGTCAGCTCGACGCGTCCGGAGCAGCGGTGCACGCCTGCCGTATCGACGTCACCGACCAGTCGAGCGTCGAAGAAGCGGCGTCATGGGTGCGGCAGCGGTTCGGGCAGGGCGTTGTCCGCCGAACCGGCGAGCGGCTGACGTATCGAGCGGCTGACGTATGAACATCGCCCATCCGCAGGTCGACGGGGAGGTAGTTGGAACTGCTCGGCCTGACCACCGCGGATGAGCCGGTCCGACCCTCGGACGGGCAAACTACCCGATCCATACCTACGACATGTGCTGGTCCAGCACCATCCCGATCAGCAATGCCAACGGGTCGTTCGTCAACAGCTCGTCCGCCTCGACGATCCGGCTCAGGTGCAGGCCCATACCGCCACGGGAGCCGCCAACATACGGTCCTGGGCTTCCAAGTCGACCTACCTACATCCTTCCGCGGCCACGTCCTGCCGGCTTGGACGGGCCCGGGCGTCAGCCGCCCAACCACTCGTGCCGGGTGGGCTTCGTTGCGATGACGACGGTGGCGTTCAGCTCGGCAGAACTGGCCACCCGTGGGATCAACCCGTTGCGGACGACGGTTTCGACGGTCCGCGGCGCCTGACGCTCGCTGGTTTCGACCAGCAGGTGACCGCCCGGTGCCAGCCACTGTGCTGCCTCGGCAGTCACCCGTCGCAGGACGTCAAGCCCGTCCGCGCCGCCGTCGAGCGCCATCCGCGGCTCGTGGATGCGGGCTTCCGGAGGCAGCAGCTTGATCGCCGCGGTGGGTACGTAGGGTGCGTTGGCGACCAGGACGTCGACACGGCCCCGCAGCGTAGCCGGCAGTGGCTCGTAGAGATCGCCTTCGTACACCTGACCACCAGCGACGGCGAGGTTGCGGCAGGCGCACCGCACCGCAGCCGGGTCAAGGTCGGCGGCATGCAACTCGACTGCGTCCAGGGCCGCGAGCAGCGCGGCGCCCACCGCACCCGAGCCGCAGCACAGGTCGACGACGACCACTCGTGGCCGGTTCGAGGCTCCGCCGGCGGGGCCGACGGCCAGGCCCCGGACGAGGGCGGCAGCCTGACGGACAAGGAACTCGGTGCGACGGCGGGGTACGAAGACGCCGGGGTCCACGGCTATCCGCAGGCCGCAGAACCACGCCCAGCCGAGGACGTGCTCAAGGGGCAGGCCAGCGGCTCGCCGGTCCACCATGGCGGTGAGGTCGCCCGGAGTCCGCGCTGCGTAGACGAGCAACCGCGCCTCATCCTCGGCGAAGACGCAGCCGGCGGCCCGAAGCCTGGCAACGATGACGGATCGGGACAGCGGTGACGGAGAAGCCGACACGGGAACCTTTCGGGATGCCGAAGGGCGCCCTCCCGGTCACCTAGCGGACCAAAGGCAGCGCGATCATGCTTCTTTCGCGCTGCCGGCGGCCCAAGTCCCCGGGTCACTATGCCGGGTGTGGACCGCACGGCCGTGAGGCAGGAGCGCCCAGCCTGATAGAGCGGGAATGGGGCTCACCTCCTCGACTCGTCCACTGGTGGTGACAGCCACACTACCTGAGCGGACCGCGCCGCCGGTACATCGCGACGAGCCGGGACAGCATGCGTCGGCATGACCCACCTGATACGGCGTAATACCAGTGGAAGTACAGCCCCCACAGCGCCTCGCACAACTTCCAGGCCAGCTCGTCGAAACCGTACGCCCGGCTGTACGCACGCAGGACAGCAGGTTGACCCGCTCGGCTTCGAGCCACTCCCAGGCCGATTCCCTGGTCTGCGTCGCGCCGTCAGCGCGCAGCCGTTGGTAATCATCGTTGAGACGCCAACGGCCGGGCATGAGCACGACGTCCGCCGACGCGGTATGCCACAGATACCACGTCAGCATCCGTTCCAGGGCTGCCGTCCGCTCAACGGGCGGTTCGGTCTCCTCCGCACGACGCCGGGCGTCGATGTGGAGCAGGTCGTGGAATCCGTACCGACCCACGCCGACCTCCTCCAAGAGGCTGGCATCGCTGAGGCTCTCCAGCAGGTCGGCAGTCTCGTCCACTCCTGCGGAGCCACCGCGGCGGTCACCTCCGGACCGCCCAGGTCGCGTACATCTGCCCGTGGACGAACTGCGCTCGCAGCCGATGCAGCCATTCCAGTGCGACCGCGGTCTTTCCCACCCCGCCCGCACCGGTCAGCACGAGCACCGGGACCACACCGTCCGAAGACAGTGACCGCAACCGGTCCAGCTCCGCCAGCTCACGGCTGCGGTTCACGAAATGCGGCGGACGCGGCGGCAGCGAATTCGGCGGAACAGTGCTCGGCGCCACCTCATGGACGTGGATCGCGACGCCGCCGTGAATCGAACCTGCCTGGACGCTGTGTCCACCCACCGTGCCGGACAGGACGTTGTGCATCACCGCCGAGTCCGCCTCAGCACGGCCTGCGTCCCGACGGGTTGCCCCCGGACCGCTCACGCCCGCCTCCAGTTCCGGCGAGAGGACATGCCTCGTCAGGAGATCCTCGATGAAACGCAGGATACCGACCCTGCGCTACGCGCATTACCCACATCACAGAGACGACATCCTACTACCAATTAAGACACAACTATCACGCTACGTTTAGATCAGACGGACAACTTCCACAACTTTCCGCAACCATTTATAACTTTACGTAATAATATCAGTACCGAACACTCATGATCGACACATAAGTGTGATGAATCGATGGCATAATGTAGCGACAGCCTACGTAGCGACGACCTACGCGCAGGAGGAGCGATGAGTACCGGGAGCGGCCCGACCGTTCGGAGAAGGCGTCTGGGCGCCGAGCTCCGCCGGCTCCGCGAGGCAGCCGACGTATCCGTTGACCAGGCGTGTGAACTCCTTCGCTGCTCCGTTTCGAAGATCAGCAGGATGGAGAACGGCCGTGTACCGGTCCGGACCCGGGATGTTCAGGACCTGCTGCGGCTCTATGGCGTGACCGCCGAGGCCGAGCGGGAGGCGTTTCTCGCGCTGGCTCGCGAGTCACGCAAGCACGGCTGGTGGCACAGCTACCACGATGTGGTTCCCCCGTGGTTCGAGATCTACATCGGACTTGAGGGAGACGCCTCCTCGATAAGCGTCTATGAAGCCCAACTCGTTCACGGCCTGTTACAGACGGCCGAGTACGCCCGACACGTCATCCGCGCCGACAATCCGCAGATCACGGAACAGGAGGTTGACCGCAAGGTCGCGCTCCGCCTCAACCGGCAGAATCGGCTGACCGGCGACAGCCCACCCCGGCTCTGGGTCGTTCTCGACGAGGCGGTGCTCCACCGTCCGGTCGGCGGCAAGGCCGTGATGCGCACTCAGCTCGAACATCTCCTCAAGCGCGCGGAACTTCCCAACATCACCCTCCAGGTCGTGCCCTTCGCCGCGGGTGCGCATGCGGGAATGGGCAGCACCTTCGCGATCCTCGGCTTTCCGGACCCGACAGACCACGACGTGGTCTATATCGAGGAGGCGACCGGGAGCCTTTATATGGAACGGGCGGCGGAAATTCGACACTACCGACTGAAGGCCGACTACCTGCTGGCAGCCGCGCTCCGACCGGACCAATCCCTTGAAAAGATAGCCAGCATTGCGGAGGAAATGAAATGACTGAATACACTGAGCCCACCCCGGACAAGATGGATACGACAGCCGTCGGCTGGCGCAAGAGCAGTTACAGCAATGGTGCGGGCGGCATGTGCGTCGAGATCGCGGACGTCGACGATGGCGTCCTCGTCCGGGATTCGAAGAACCCGTCCGGACCGGTCCTGACCTTCACCGACGGCGAATGGGAGGCCTTCCTCGCGGGCGTCCGGGACGGCGAGTTCGACCGGAGTTAAAAGATCCAAAAGAGCCAACGGCGGCGCGGGAGAAACATGATCGCGCCGCCGTTGGGCCTCGAGCATCCGGAAACTTGAGCCTCCCGAACCTCCCAGATCGGCCTCTGGACCCCCGAACGCGAAAAGCATGATCGCGCTGTCGTTGGCCGTCCAGGACGTGACGCCCAGGCACCGTCTGCGCCTGCGGTAGCGCCGGTCAGGAGCCACCAACCCCGCGAGCGACGGTGATGGTCACCATCCAGATTCGATCAATGACCCTACAGAAAGGGTCTTGCGATCGGGCCCGCGACAGCGCACTCTTGTAGCTGTCCGGTCGGGTTGTAGTTCTTCCGGCGTTGGTCTTGACGACGGACGCAGGCAAGCATCGTCTCGATCATGTTGGTGGGCGTCCGCGTCCGCTGTAGCCGCAGAGGAGTACAGGTGCCATGAACGCCATCGACTGGGCAAAAGCCCCGGGGTCGGGGCGTACCGGGTGTCCTCTCCGCCCGGCCTGCAGATCCGATTGGTTGCCACGATCACGCGTCGGCGGAACGTAGGTAGTCGATCACGCGGCGATCCAGGCGACCATTGCCGTGGACCGCAACTCCTTTTCCTGATCCGTCACACGCCTGACACTGCCAGGCGGGCTTTTCGTCGTTGTTGTTTCCGCGCAACGGGAGGTGATCAGCGTGGCTACTGCCACGACTAACCTGCTCAACACCCCGCTGGAGGATCCACGTGCCGAGCGGGTGCGCCGCAGCGCTCTCGCCGCATATGTCGACGGAAAGATCAGCTTTGCGCAGGCGAACTCCCGCGTCCGTAAAGCAATGGAAAGGTTCCACCTCTGACCGCCGCATGCTCGGGCCCAGTCAGTAGGTCCAGATCCGTGGGTCCAGATCCGTAGGTCCAGGTCAGCCGGTCCAGCCGAGCCGATCCGTCGACAGGCCGGGTCAGCACGAAACAGCCGGGGCTGCTTCGTTCTTCTCGCGCACAGCTCGTCGCTCCGCCTCCCATTGGCGCAGGATCTGCTCGGCGGTCCGTGCGCGCTCCGCCTCGGGCAAGCCGTCCAGCAGGGTAGCGAGCAGATCGTTGCGTTCGTCGGCCACAGGTTGCTCCCGCCTCAAGACCTTCTTCATGAAGAGTCTGGGTAGTACCTACCCCACGAACGATGGCGACAACCTAAAGTGATCATCAAAGTCTCTTGCGTCACTGGTCCGGCAACGGCTCACACCGAGGTTCCGACTCGTGCACAGCGATTGCCGCCCGATCTCTCCCAAGACCAAGGATCCCGACCGCAACCAGCACCAGTGAGGCGACGAAAGCCGCCATCCGCAGCCCTTCGGGCGCCGACTCGTCGAACAAGGTCAGGCCGAGCATCACCGGCAGGAAGGCCGAAACCCCGCTGGTCACCGGAAACGCAATCACCGCCGCCCGCCCCTGCAGCCCCCGCTGTTCCAGGCCCAGGGCAAGCACGGAGAAAACGATCAGGACGTATGGGGTCGGTGTGGCCAGCAGCCGGACCAACTCATGATCGTCCAGGTACAGGCCGATCTGGCGGGTCGCCAGCGTCGCGATCGCGTAACAGGCGCCTGCGGACAGCCCGAACAGCAAAGCCGCCTGCGCGACCCGCTCACCACGGCCCGCCCGGTTCGCCAACCACGCGCCCACGGCCGTGAACGTCAGCCCGCAGGCCAGGAACAGCCCCATTTCGTGATCACTTGCACGATCACCGACCTGGGCGTCACGACTGAAAGCAAAGGCGAGCAGGACGATTCCGGCAACCATGGACGCCATCCCGCGCCAACCGACCCGGCTGATCCGCTCCCCGAGGAACCGCCGGGCCAGCAGCGAGAACACCACCATGTCGCCCGCCATGAGCGGCGCGACAAGAGCCACCGGAGCCACCGACAGGGCCAGTACCTCCAGCAGGAACGACCCGGCCTCGACCGCGAGTCCGAGCAGCCACAGCGGACGCAGCGTGAGGCGGAGCAACAGTCCCAGCCCGAGCCCACCGCCAGGTGGCGCCTGCCGCGCCGCAACAGCCTGGATGAGGGGAGCCATCCCGTAGAGCGCCGCCGACACGACGGCGATCGGTGCGCCGACGGCGAGAGCGTCGTTCACGCGCGTCCCAGAGGCTGACCGGAGTGTGTACGTGTGCTATCGCCCCACCTCACGTCTCCCACCACCACCCCACGTCCGGCATCACCCCATGTCCCGCACGACCGTCTCCTACCAGCCATTACCGAGCTCGACCTGGCTGAGCGCGGCACCGAACGCCTGCTCCCAGGCATCCGGCGTACCGACCACGCGGACCGAGGGCGGCTTGATACGGTCCAGCACGGCAAGCACCGAACGGCGCAGGGCCGCGGTGTCCGCGGAGGCGACATCCGCTCGTCCCCGGTCGAGTTCAAGCTGCAGGTTGTCCCGGCCGTGACCGGGCACGACGTCCAGCAGCAGGAGATCGCGTCCGATCACGCGGGCCTCACTGCACGTGTCCCCCGAAGAGGTGATGATGAGATCACTTGCTGCCATCAGTTCGGGAATACGGTCGGTGAAGCCGAACGGGATAACCTGCCGGTGCGTACGTGCCAGCCTCCGCAGACGTGCCGCGAGCGAAGCGTTGCGCCCGGCCACCGCGAGCACCCACACTCCGGACTCGGCCAGCGCGCGAGCGCCGTCGACCAACGGGCCAAGCCCCCAGGAGCCCGACATCAACAGCACACACCGTGCATCGCCGGGGATCCCAAGAGCATCGCGGGCCGCATCCTGCGTCGGCGGGTCGTAGAAGGGCTGACGCACCGGCGGCGGGACGACGGCGATCCGCGCCTGTGGATGAAACCGGCGGACGAACCGCGCCGCCGTGGCCGAAGTGACCAGGTACAGATCGGTGTTGTCATGCACCCAGAGCCGGTGAACACAGACGTCCGTGCAGAACACCGCGGTGACCATGCCGGGATGTTCGGACTTGATCCGGCTTGCCGCGGCGGCCCCGGTCGCGAAGATTGACAAGAGTAGTTCCACTGGCTGCTCACGCAGCGTCAGCCGCAGCTCGGGAACGAGAAAACGGGATGCGGTCGCCTCGATCACCCGCGACAACGGACCGCCCGAGCGCATCTGCGAAAAGTGCACCGCGTCGTACAGACCGGGCACAGCCAACATCCCGCGGAATACGGCCTCGCCCATGGAGCCGGCACGGCCACCCATCATGCGCAGGGAGTCCAGCGTCCGGGTGGAGAACCCACGCAGGGCCAGCGAGTGCGAGCAGGCCTGCGCCATGACATCGTGCCCCATCCCGAGCGAGCCCGACAGCAGCAGCGCCCGCCGCTCCCCGGAGCGACGCGTCCGCCCCGCCGGCCCGGCCGCCGAGTCGTCCATATGATCGCCGGCCATGGCTTACTCGGATGACGCCGGAACGCCGACCCCGTCGGCCTGGCGGGGCGGCAGCGAGACCACCTGGTCACGGGTGGGCTGCCGGTTGGCCATGTACCACTCGACATACTGCCGGACGCCGTCGGCAAACCGGGTGGTGGGGCGCCAGCCCAGCAGTGCCTCGGCCGCCGCGTTCGACACCGGCCGCCCCCTGAAGTCGCCCGGGCGCGCCGGCACGTGATCGATCCTGACGCCTGGGATGTGGTCACGGACCGCCTGCGCCATCGCCAGCACGCTGACCCGCTCGTCGCCCTCGAGCGCGATCGTCGCATTGCGCGCGGCGTCGTCGATGGCGAGCACATGCGCATCCGCCAGGTCACGGACGAATACATAATTGCGGAACTGCTGACCGTCGCCGGCGATCGTGAGGGGTTCCCCGTCGAGTGCCTTCCGGAGGAACCGGGCCAGGACCAGTTCGTCACGCATGCCAGGGCCGTAGGGAATGCCGTACCGCAGAATCGTGAAATCCACGCCGTATGTCTGCTGATAACTGTGGAGCAGCAACTCCGCCGCAATTTTGGTGGAGGTGTAGACGTGACCGGCACGGATCAGCGCGAACTCGACGTCCTCAGTCAGCGGGTGCGGATCGTCCGGATCACCGCCGGCGGCACCGTACACCCAGACGGTGCTGGCGAACAACACCCGCCGCACGCCGGCGACGCGCGCCGCCTCACAGACGTTTGCCGTGCCCTCGACGTTGAGCCGCACAGTTCGGATCGGGTCGGCAAAGGCATGGTCGACGTTGGACATGCCGGCGAGATGGAAAACCATCTCGCAGTCGGCAAACGTGCTGGTGACAGCAGACAGGTCCAGGACGTCGAGCACCCTGTGGTCGGCGCGGGGGTCGGCCTTGTGTATCCGCAGATCAAGCGAAATCACTTCATGGCCGGCATCGGAAAGCCGGTCCACTACATGGGCTCCGATAAACCCGGAGCCTCCGGTGACGGCTATACGCATGGTCATCCGTCCAGAATTGTCGGTTGCGGGTCGGATCGCCCAGTGAAATTGTTACGGGGACTTGTTACAGGTGCAGGTCATCCGGTCAGATCTGCACTGTCAAGGTCTCGAGAGCGGACGCAAGCGACGCAAGCACGTGATCCGCCTCGGCCTCGGTCATGTCCGAGTGGACCGGAAGACACACATGACGGGCGCACAAATCCTCGGCAACCGGCAGGTTACCGCCAGCGTACGGGGCGAAGGCCGGCTGCTGGTGCAGGGGTGCCTCGTACACCTCACCCGACAACGACACGCCGTGGTGCTCCTTGAGCTCTTTTTTCAGTCCCGCCCGCTCAATGCCCTGACGCGGCAGAACCAGATATTTGTAGAAGTTGCTGTACCCGCCGGCCGGCACCCGGACGGACTCGAGCCCGTCGATACGACCGAGTCCCGCATCGTACCGGGCGGCGACCCGGCGACGGACTTCGAGGAACTCGGACAACCGGCGGAGGTGTACCAGCCCGGTCACGGCGTGCAGCTCACTCATCCGCCAGGCGTAGCCCTGTTTGATGTGGACGTTGCCGAGAAAGCCGGCTTTCCCCTGATCACGAAATATGATTGCCTCGTCCCGTACGCGTTCGTCAGCGGTGAGGATCATCCCGCCCTCGCCGCTGGTCACGACCTTGGTCGGGTAAAACGAAAACGCTCCAGCCACACCGAAGGACCCCGCGTGGCGACCGTTATGGCTCGCACCGTGGGCGTGCGCCGCGTCCTCGACCAGAAAGATGCCCCGCTCATCACACAATGCCCGGATGTCGTCGACCTCCGAAGTGATCAGACCGCCTATATGTACCAGAACGACCGCCCGCGTACGCGGTGTAAGAACATCGGCCACGGTGGATGCGCTGAGTGCGAACGTACCGGGGTCCACGTCCGCAAAAACCAGGTTCGCCCCGGCCCGCAGAGCGGCAAAGCCGGTCGCCGCAAAGGTGTTCGTAGGGACGACGACGTCCGAGCCCGCTACGTCCAGAGCCCGGAGAATAACCTCAAGCGCTGCGGTACCACTACTGACTGCGATGCCGAAAGGGAGGCCGTGGGCCGCGGCAAACGTGGCCTCGAACTCCCTCGTATGCGCACCGAGCGTCAGCGCTCCGCTGGCCAGGATCTCTGACACCGACGACGCTATCTCCGCGCGATCGGCTTCCGGGAAGACGATCCGCGCTGATGGAACCTGCATCTGCACCCCTTCGAAAGTCCCGAGTCCTGTCAGTCACCGCCCGCCGGTCCGGACACGGTGGACAGCGACGCTACCGGTTCACCCACCGTGAGTCCGTCAGGATCATCATGCTCCGAGGCATCCTCCTGTCGATCCCTTCCGCGGTTGCCCACCGGAGAGCTGCCCGACCAGCCCGAGAATGGCCACCGAGCTCCCGGTTTACGTTTTGGTGTATCCATTAAATAATAGACCTTATTACCATCCAATACCCACCTGACAGATACTCGTCCAACTACAGTGGGGCAAGTCACCTGGCCGATCCGGCAAACCGGCCACAGCGACCACAAGCTCAAATCACAACAACACAACCCCGGCCTTGCGGTCTGCTGACGGGTGCATTTTACGGCTTGACGGCAACCGGAGACTACCTCCTGTCACGTCGGCATAAGCAGGCAGCAACTTTGATCTTCAGAGAACCGCCACCGGCGGACTCGTCAGCGGCGTCAACACGCGGCCACGGTCATCGCCACCGCCCGCGGGCGGCATCCAGCGCACCCGGAGCGCCATCACTCATCAAGATCACCCGAACGCGACTGCGAACTCCGGGCAGCATAAAGCGTCCCAACAGAGGGTAGACATGATCTGACGTACGGGGGGAACGCAGATCACGCCACCGCTCTGCCGGGACGCACAGCAAGGGTACCGAGAAGGCGCCCGTATGGGGAGCAGGAACGGACCAGGACTTTGGTCCTGTCTCGGCGCCGTCATACTTTCAGTACAAAATATTATATTTCGGACATAAATCGAATACCGCCTCGCCAGCTGCTCACTCACCTGCCGGTGGCGGGGTGGTTGCCGGCAACAGCCGACAAGGACAACATCCACCAGTACTCACGTAACACGCCCGGGACATACCCCCAGCGGGTTTCTGACAGACCAAAGACAGCGCGATCATGCTTTTCTCGCACCCGGGGTTCCTCACCGGAAGCCGATGCGGAAGGCCCGGAAGTCGATACGGCGAGTCCGAGAGAGCCAAGTTCCCGGGTCACGAAGCGGTCCGAAGGAGTTACAAAGTGACACAGGACAAGATCGTCAGAAGCCTCGTCGGTGTCGTGGGACTTGTCGACAAGGTGGAACCTTTCATCGAACTCCAGGACACGGTGACCAGTGACCAGGCTGCCGGGGAAATGCACAGAGCGGGTGTCCGACACGCCCGGGTCGTGCATCTGGAGAACGACCTTGTTCGCTCGTCGATCGTTACCTCCGAGGATCTGGACAGGATTTCCGATCCAGCTCGCCCGCTGGTGGAGGTGATCGACACCTTCCCGCCCGAGGTCTTCCTCGACTGGCGCGACTTTCTCACCGATGTTGTCAACCAATCGCTGCGTGACACGCCGGCGGACATGACCATCACGGTCGAGGACGACGGCCAGCCACTCGGCGTCCTTTCGGCCGCGGCTGTCCGGACGTTCATCGGAACCAGCCGGGAATAACCTGCCGACCTCGACCAAACGTCATCGATCCGCACCGGACCGATGACGACAACCAGGCGCCGGCCGCCATACCCGTCCCCACCTATGCCC
>NZ_CAAAFT010000475.1:0-2704 GCF_900634765.1 Candidatus Protofrankia californiensis
CCCCTCGCCCGTCCCTCGCCTTGGCCCTGATCAGCTGCCGGGCGCGGCCGGCAGACGATCCGGTCCGCACCGCGCCGCTCGGCGGCGTCGCGAACCCTCCGCCATGCTTTGCCCCTGCCATGCGATATGGGACCACAGTGATCGAGTGATCGAGTGATCGAGTGTGACCCCATATCGCATGGGACCGCCATGCAGCACCCAACACAGACAGGCTGTTATTCAGTCATGAGAGCATCCCGAGCGTGTACCACGAATATCGACGAGCGCAAACCAGGAGAACTCGACCAGACATCCGACCGGTGCCGGCTTTCGACCACCCCGGTCCCATCCGTCCTGCCAGTTACGCCAGGTGAGCACATCCGACGATTGCAGCCATCGGGACCGTCCTGGTCAGTCCGGCGACAAGATTCCGGTCAAACTGGATTACGACACCGTCCAGCACCGCATAACCGGAATGGCAGACCGACATGGCGGACAGAGCATGAACATCGAAACTCCCGGCTGGTTCCGGACCGCACTCGAGCGGCGGCCCAGACAGTATGCAACGGAGGTCGACGGGTGTCGGATCAGTTACCGATGCTGGGGGGAGCCGGAGCGGCCGGGCATCATCCTCGTGCACGGGGGCGCCGCGCATGCGGGCTGGTGGGATCACATAGCACCACTGATCGACAGCGAGTATCGGGTCGTCGCCATCGACATGTCAGGTCACGGCGACAGTGGACGCCGTGACGACTACAGCCTCCAGAGCTGGGCTGCCGAGATCGTCGGCGTTGCCGAGCATGCCCAGCTGGCCGGCTCCCCGATCGTCATCGGTCACAGTATGGGCGGCTGGGCGTCCATCATGGCCGCCGCCAGGTATCCGGAGCGGATCAGCGGGATCGTCATCCTCGACGCCCCCGTCGCGGACTTCACTCCCGAGGAAAGAGCCGCCCGCGAGCGCACGGCATTCGGGCCGCTGCGGGTCTACCCGACCGTGACCGAGGCCCTGGCCCGCTTCCGGACCGTACCCGACCAGCCCAACATGCTGCCCTACGTCGTCAACCACGTGGCACGGTCGTCCATGGGCGCCGTCGAGGGAGGCTGGACCTGGAAGTTCGATCCAGGAATCTTCCGCGGACGCCGGCCCTCCCCACAGATCCTCAAGGAGGTGCGCTGCCGGGTTGCGCTGTTTCGGGCCGAACACGGCCTGATAACCCCGGACATCGGCATCGAGATGTATGAGCTGCTCGGTCGGGTCGCTCCGGTCATCGAGATCCCGCTTGCCGGACACCATCTCATGCTCGACCAGCCACTGCTGCTGGTCACCGGCATCCGGACGTTGCTCGCGGACTGGCAACACTCGGTGCCGCAGACCCGCCCAAAAGTCGGGACGAACAGCGCGTAGTTGCTCGGCGAAGCGGCTGGAGCGACCCCAGGCCCCCGGGTCGTTACCGCAGATATCCGGACGACTCCGCCTCCTCGACACGGCACCCGGGAATCAGGCCCGCTCCCGACTCCTCACCCTGGTCCCGCCGCACACCCACCGGTTCGGCACCCAGCGCGGAAACCGCCGGCTGACCGGATCCGGCGATGAAGGAGGCAACCGTTGCGATCACCATGGTCATGATCGAGAACGCGAACACGGCGGCAAGGCCGTCCGCGAACGGTCCGGAAATCAGACTCGGGAAAAAGGCGTGTCCGGTCACGTGGGCGCCGCCGTCCGGCAACGCCGTCAGCGTCTCCGGCGTGAGCAGCTGCTCCATCGGGTTGTAACCGAGAAATGCCGAGAACAGGACACCGATCGGTGGAAGGTCGGCTGCCGTCCGCGCGGTCGAGTCCGGTATGCCCTGCGCCAGAAGGCCGTTGAACATGGTCGACGGCAGGGTGCGGGAAAGCCCGACGACAATCAACGTGAAGACCAGACCGATGGAGAGCACGAAGGCGGAGTTCTGGAAGGTTGCTGTCATGCCGGCGCCGACTCCCCGCTTGTTCGCCGGCAGTCCGTTCATGACGTCAGCACGGTTCGGTGAGGAGAACAAGCCGGTGCCTATACCGTTGATAATCAGGATCAGCGCGAACGTGGGGTAGGAGAAGTTCACCGGTATGAGCATGAACAGCACGAAGCTGGCGATGACGATGACAAGGCCACCGACGGTGAAAATACGAGCACCGAACCGGTCGGACAGCGTCCCCGCCAGCGGCGCAGCCACCAGGAACCCGATCGTCAGCGGGATCATGTAGATGCCTGCCCACAGGGGTGTCTCGGAAAAGCTGTAGCCGTGCTGCGGCAGCCAGATCCCCTGCAGCCAGACGATGAGGACGAACTGGAGCCCGCCGCGTCCGAGCGACGCCAACAGGGAGGCGATATTGCCGGCGGTGAAGGACCGTATACGGAACAGCTTCACATCGAACAGAGGTTCGGCAACCTTCGACTCGATGACCGCGAACGCGACCAGGATCGCCAGACCACCGATCATCGCAGCAAGCACCCAGGGGTTGGTCCAGCCCATGGTGTGTCCCCCGTAGGGCTGGATGCCGTAGGTGATTCCGACCAATAGTATGATCAGTCCGCCGGCGAACGTCGCATTCCCCCACCAGTCCATTGAGGTGCGTTGCCGCACCCCGTTGTCCCGGAGCTTGGCGTAGGCCCAGAAAGTCCCGAACACGCCGAACGGCACCGACACCAGGAACACATAGTGCCAGTTGACAGGGGCGAGTACACCGC
>NZ_CAAAFT010000475.1:2847-15080 GCF_900634765.1 Candidatus Protofrankia californiensis
AGTTCGCGAAGAGAAACGCCCCGCCCACGCCCTGCACGATTCGCCATCCGATGAGCCATATGGCGGCCGCGCTGCCATCCATCCAGGTAACGGCTAACAGGACGGAGGAGACCGCGAAAATCGCAAAACCCATGTTGTACATGCGGACGCGTCCGTACATGTCCCCGAGACGTCCGAAGGTCACCACCAGGACGGCCGTGACGATCAGGAAGCCCAGCATCATCCACAGCAGATAACTGGTGTTCCCCGGGCTCAGCGGGTTGATGTTGATTCCACGGAAGATGTCCGGCAGGGCGATCAGGACGATCGAGGAGTTGATCGTGGCCATGAGGATGCCCAACGTGGTGTTGGACAGTGCGATCCACTTGTAATGCCGGCCCGGCGCGGCAGATCCGTCAACCACACCGGGCGGCCGTACTGCACCGAAATTGTCCGTTATATCTGTTTCCGTACGATCCACATCCCGCACCTGGTGCCCCCTCCTCGAATGCCGACGATGCCACGCATCGAAAACTTGCTTAGTAAGACTAAACAAATTTAGACCGTCAAGGAAGCCGCAGATGTACGATTAAGCCCCAAATACCGGAATTTGTAGCAAAAAAATCACATCAAACGCCCAATGCAAACCCATCCACTGGCACCTTCTGGTCAACCGCAGCAACCACCACCACAGCAGACACCACCGCCTGACGGGGTAGGCGTAGGCGAGGCCGACGACCCTGCGCGACTGACGGCAACAGCGGTGAACACCCGGCTGGTGTCAGTGTGGCCACCCGGACACGGATTGCTGACAGCGGCCGGTTCGGTGATGCCACGTCGCACCTCGAAACTGGTGTCGCACGTACGGCAACGGTATTGGTACGCAGGCACGAGTCAATTTTACGCCAGCCGAGCCACCGTGATGACAGATCGCGGTCATCACGGTCGGCGTACGCGCCAGAGGGCCAAAGGCAGCGCGATCATGCTTTTCTCGCGCTGCCGGAGGGCCAGGTCACTCAGAGAACCACGTGGTGCGTTCCAGTCGAGGTCATCTCCAGTGGATCAGTCGCTGCGAATCAGCAGAACCGGACCGGTTGACCAGTCGCCTCCAGGACCGACAACCAGAGGTCACCAGCTGGATCGACCTGGCTGCGGTGACTGATGGCCATCGTGATCGGGACGTGTACGAACCGGCGGCGCCACCGTCCGACAATCACTTCGGTACGGCCGGACATCGCCGCATGCACGGCAGCATGTGAAAGCCGGATGCAGTACACGCTGTCGTAGGGGTTGGCCGGCACACTGCGAATCACGTAGCTCGGGTCGATGTACTTGAGGTTGAGCTCCATCTTCGCGGCGGCGAAGTGATCCGTGATCCGCCTGGTGAGGAGCTGACCCACGTCCCGAAGCTTCACGTTGCCCGAAGCGTCGCTGCCCTGGGGTGTAGCGGGATCCTCCTGAGCGAGGAGATCCTGGCCAGCGCCTTCCGCCACGACGACGACCGCATGCCCCCGCTCCTCGACACGCCTGTGCAGGAAGCGCAGGAGACCGCCGTCACCGTCGAACGCGAAGGGCACCTCGGGAACGAGCACGACGTCCGCATCGCTGTTCGCCAGGGATGCGTAGCATGCGAGGAAGCCCGAGTGGCGGCCCATGAGTTTGACCACCCCGATACCGTTGGGCGAGGACATCGCTTCGACATGTGCCGCCCGGATCGACTCGGCCGCCTTTGAGAACGCGGTCTGGAAACCAAAACTCTGGTCGATATACGGGACATCGTTGTCAATCGTCTTCGGCACACCGACGACGGCAATCTTGTCCCCGCGTTCACGCGCGACGCGGCCGATCTCAAGCGCGCCGCGCAGGGAACCGTCACCACCCACCACGAACAGGATGGTGATACTCATCCGTTCCAGGCAGTCGACGATCTCTTCCGGGTCCTGCTGCCCCCGGGACGTACCGAGGATCGTTCCTCCGTTCTCGTTGATGGTGCTGACGAGCTCGGGGGTCAGGTCCAGCACGCTGTGGCCGTACCGGGCGATGAACCCCTGGTATCCGTTGCGGAAGCCGAAGATCCTGGTGACACCGTAGTGGGACGTCAGCTCCAGCACCAGGCCACGGATGACGTCGTTGAGACCGGGACAAAGCCCTCCGCAGGTCACAATTCCGACCCGGGTTTTCGACGGGTCAAAAAAGATCTTCCGCCGCGGCCCCGCCGGTTCGAAGCCGGGAAGGCTGTCGATCGGCACGTTGCGTTGAGCAATCATTGACAACGTGTCGTCGAGGAGTACGCGATCATCCTCGTCGACGTAGTGCTGAGTCGTCCGCTTGTCATCGATCAGCGGCGCCAGTGGCGACGCGATCCGGCAGGGCCCCAGCGCCCTGACCGAAACCTCCGGAACGTCGACCATCAGTAACACGCCTTCAGCGGCCCGGAGGCCCGGGCCCCCCGAACCGGCCGGTTTGCAAGACCCTGACCCGCCGGCAGACCGGCCGAATTTCCGACACGAAACAGAGATTTCCGAGTGAGACGCAGCACGATTATCAAATCTCCTTTCTCGCCCACTCGTGTCAAAGCGTACCGGCCGGATCCTCGGCATCGATGCCGAGGATCACAAACCGTACGACAACGGACGGCGGATGAAACCTTCTCTTTACCGACCGGATACACGCGGGAACGGTACACAGGCCGTCCGCCGCCGGTTGTCCGTACCAGGCCGCCGGTCGGCAGCAGGTCGCGGTCAGTGCCCGCCCGCAGCCGGGCCGTCCGGACAAAAGTACCCGTACGACGCAGGAGTGAGATGACTAACGACGTACGAAACAGAAACCGGCAAAAAGGACAAAACGATATAAATAGGCTATTTCAGACAGCGATCACTTTCACCGCGGAGCACGCCCACCCACACCTCCACCTACAGCCGGCCGGCGGTCCGGCCGTGCAGGGTTCCGACACTTTCGACCGTCCGGGTGATCATCGTGGGCAACCGTTCGGCGATGAGCAGCGCGAGGTCGTCGTGCAGGTTGCCACCGACGTGACCGTGTACATGGGAGACGAGGCGGTCCAGGGCGGCGTCGAGAGTGACGGCCGCGAGCGCGGCAAGGTGGTCGTCAAGGCGGAAGAAGGCCCGTTCGCTGTTGCGTGCCTCGATCAGACCATCGGTGAACAGCAGCAGCCTGTCGCCAGGATCCCACCTGCCGGTGGTCGCCGTGAAGTGCTCGGCGATACCGAGTGGAGGGCTGGGCTCAGTGATCTGCAGCGGGCGGGCGGAGTCCCCGGACAGGAGTATCGGTGGTGGGTGCCCCGCCGAGATCAGCCACAGCGTGCCGTCCGGCTGGATGTCGACGATCAGGGCGGTAACGAAGTCCTCGGCACCCGCCTCCCGAGAGACCGCCCGAGCGCAGGCCTCGGCGACCCGCTCGATCTCCGGATAGACGACGGCAGCCTCCCGGAACGCGCCGAGGACGACCGTGGTCAGCCGGACGGCTGGCAGCCCCTTGCCCTTCACATCCCCGATGATCATTCGGGTGCCGGCGGGTGCCGTCACCACCTCGTACAGGTCGCCGCCGACGAGAGTCTCGGCCGCGGCGGACAGGTAACGAGCGGCGAACGCGATCCCGTCGACGGTCCCGGGAACGGCCGGAAGCAG
Source organism: Candidatus Protofrankia californiensis (assembly GCF_900634765.1). Taxonomy (NCBI): domain Bacteria; kingdom Bacillati; phylum Actinomycetota; class Actinomycetes; order Frankiales; family Frankiaceae; genus Protofrankia; species Candidatus Protofrankia californiensis. The sequence goes on from NZ_CAAAFT010000475.1 coordinate 6,474, forward strand.
TGCGCGCTGGGCCACGTCGGCAACAGCGCGGGCACGTCCCAGCTCCCTCTCCCGACGCAGCCGCATCACCGCGACGTAGACGGCGACGCAGGCTTGGATAGCGACGAGGACACAGGCGGTGACGTGCTGCCCGCTCCCGAAGTCCTCCCACGCGCCCGACACCACGCTCGCGGCCACCGCGGCAAGCCCCACGATCACGGTGGCGACCGGAGCGCCGGTGGCGGAGGCGGAGGCGAGCAGGGGCACCAGCCCGTAGAAACCGGTCAGATTGATCCGCGGGACGACGATGTCAGCGACGACCAGCACAACCAACAGGCCCAACGGACCCAACAGGCCACTGTCGGTCACTGTGACCGCGTTTCCATCTGTCCGCACTGTCCGCACTGTCCCCATCATGACCACAACCAACGAACAAGGAAACGCCGATCACCACGATACGACCACGAGCGGGCCGCGCCACGCGGCAGGGATGAGGGCAGGACCGCACCCCTGGCGCCGCCGCCGGACGGGCGACGGCGCCGTCATGAGCCATCTACACGCAGCCGATCATCGACGTTCGCGCTACAGGTTGCAGTCGTCCACAAGACACACACAACACAACACTGCCGGATCGCTGTAGACACGGGAACATCAACTGTGCACCATCGGTAGCAATGCAGACGAATGACATGAACCCGGTGAACCCGACAGACAACCGATACCTGCCCGCCGCGGGCAACGGACACGGGCCCGCGACGGCCAGTGTCTCGCGGATCGTAGCCGCTTCCCGATCTGCCTCGGGTCGACGACCAGAGCAGTGACCGAACCTGCATCCGTCACCGGAGGCGGTCTCGAAACAAGATCCATAACTAGCCGACCGAAGAGCGCACGACCATGATTTTCGCGCGCTCGGAGGCCTTGAGAAAGCCGGGGAGACCGTCCGTGGGGGGAGCGCAGTGGAGGCAGACGCTGCTTCAGCTACGAGTAAAGATCTTTGCATCGGCTCGGAAGCGCTCGAGCTCCTCCGAGCTTATGGTGGGCCGCGACGAGCGTGCCGCGGCGAGCAGATCGTCCGTGGTCACCGGAAGCCGCTCTCCCCTGTCGACCGCACGATGGAAGGCGGCCGCCACTGCCCGCTGGACCGTGGCGGCGAGGTCGGCCGGCGTGAACAGCTCCGTCGCCGCGACCACCGGCTCGATGTCGACCTGCTTGTTGTCGATCCGTTCGAGGAAGCGGTCGAGCAGAAGGCGGCGTCCGGGCGCGTCTGGGGGCCCGACCGGGAGGACAAGATCGAAACGGCCCGGTCGGATGAACGCCGGGTCGAGAGCCGCGATCGAGTTCGTCGCACAGATCAGCAGGCGCCCCGGCGCGCTGCGGAACTGGGGAATTGCCTTCAGCAGCTCGTTCACCACGGACTGGCTTTCCGGCCCGACGGCGTCCCGGGACTGCGCGATCTCGTCGACCTCGTCGATGAAGACCACCACACGCTCGACCTGCATGAGATCGGTGATGGCCGTGCGCAGTTCAGCCGCGAGGTTGCCACCGCCCGCCGCGACCAGCCGGGACGGCAGCAGCTCGACGAACGGCCACTCCAGGCGTGCCGCCACGGCCCGGGCGAATGATGTCTTGCCGGTGCCCGGCGGCCCGAACAGGAGCATGGCCGTCGGGGTGACCACCCCATACGTCTCGGCCAGCTCGTTCTCCTTGATGGGAAGCAGCAGTCGCTGTTCCACCAGTCTCTTGCCGTCGGCCATACCGGCGAGGCCGTGCCATTCAGCCGCGGTGAGCAGAGTGCCGCCCCAGCGTTCCACGGTCGTGACGTCCGCCGGTCGCAGCGGTTCGTACTTCTCGTAGAGCGTGAGCCCCGTCTTGCTGAATCCCCGGTTGCGGAAGGCCAGTTCGCCGAACTGCCCCGGAGCGAGCAGTGTGGTGATGCGGCGGTGCCCGGCGTGAAGCAACTGATTCTCCAGCGCCTGGAGGAGAGCAGACCCGATCCCCCGGTAGCGCCATGCCGGCGCGATTGCCAGCGCAAGTACCTGGGCATGCCCGCGTTCATATTTCGCGACCGCGACGCCCACGAACTGATCGGGTGTGACGGCGACAACCGCGGGGGTGTCCTCCCGCAGCGCAAGAACCGTGTCGGTCAGATCAAAGGACGGCCCTTCCGCGTCGGATCTGACCTCCTCAAGCAAACGGACCGTCGCGGTGTGATCGGTGGTGTCGTAGGACCGCACATGCCAGTTCGTCACAGCCGGCTCCTTTCACTCGTGTCACTCGTGCGCAAGTACGGTTCGGTTACCTGTCGCGTCGTTTCCACTTGTGCAGCCACTCGAGGCGGCGGCAAGAAGCCTGCAATGCAGGATTAGGAGCGCCCGAGAGCAGGAGTGTCATCTCGTGACACCCCGTCCTTGGGCGCTCCAAAGGAGTCGGATCGCTACCCGACCACGCTCTGCCCTGGTACCACGGGCGGCGTGGAGAAATGATCGGATCCGATTTTGGTGCCTGGTCGGCTTTACCGACCGGCGCGGGCCATCCATCCGCGGAGGGGAGCGTCAGATGGCCCGCGCCGGGGTCTCACCCGGGGGTCACGACCATTGTCGACAACCACCCCGGGGAGCTTTTTCGACCACGTGGTCCTCAGCTGAGGAGGCCGGGCTCGATGAACCCGGACGCAGCCGGCGACCGCCGAGCCTCCTCCCTTCGCCGCCGTGTCGTGGCCGAGGTGGTCGACGTGTGACACGGAGATCCACGTGGTGTTATGTCGTGACGATTTCCTGTCGGATTCGCGCCAGCCCGGGGCATGCGGCCGAAACCGACACGGACGAGCAGCGGACATTTCATTGTGGTAACGGCCGCCGCATTTCCGGTAAACCGGCCGTTGTTCCTGCGACGCGGGCGCGCCGGTGCGTCGGGACCTTGGCGAACCGTTCCCCGGGGGCTGCGTCCCCCTGCTCGAGGACGGTCGACGATCATTGTCGCCGCCCCTGCGAGTCGGATCATCAGACCGCGCTCTGTCGAGGTCGGGGGATCGTGCGCTCCCGCGCCGACGGGGCGGCGGACAGCAGGTCCCGGCCGGCACGAGCGAGATCGTCCGGCAGTGCGGTCAGGCCCAGGCGACGGCCGACATCAGCGCGTACGACCATCAGATGCGCGAGCAGTGTACGAGCCTGGTCGATCTCTTCTTCCGGTGCGCCATCGGCAATCAGCCGGGCGAGCGACGTCATGACATCGCTTTCCGAGGTCACAGCCTCGGCATATTCACGTGCGGCAATCCACAACCGAGCTGCCGCGTGCTGCCAGTCGGCCATGGCGCGAGCCATCGGCGCCGGGGAGGCGATGCGCTGCAACGTCGGCGTGCTCACTGGGGCACCCTGGGTGCCGGCGGGTTGACCAGCTGGCGACGCAGCGCACGGCGCTCATCCTCGTCTAGGCCACCCCAGACCCCGGCATCCTGCCCGGTGCCAAGCGCCCAGTTGAGGCATTCCCGGATCACCAGACAACGGCGGCAGACGGCCTTGGCCTCCTCCAACTGCCGCAAGGCCGGTCCGGTGGTACCGACGGGGAAGAACAACTCCGGGTCCTCGTCCCGGCAGGCGCTGCGCTGGCGCCAGACTTCCAAATCCTCTGCGGACTGCGGCTCCTGCGTCCGAACGTGGCTCCACATGTATGTGGAGTTCATATCCTCGAACTGACCGCGCAACTCGCCGTCGGCATCCAGTACAAGAACTCTTCTGCTCATCCGACACCGTCCTGTGGTCGCGTCGACATGAAGACTAAATCGAGCAGAAGCGTACGGCCGGCCCAAGTTGCTGTCTACTCGCAATGTTTCAGAACGGGGGATCGGGGAATAGCACCCACGGGGGTCCGCAGAACCCGGAAATAAGGCCTGGAAGACAACAGCCGGTACCCCGCATTCGCTCAGGATGATGGAATTCAGTGCGCGCCGGGACATCCACCGGCCAGTTCACAGATCCGCACGATCACCGTCCGGATACTCCGCGTGTGCCCGAGTCCCGCCGCAGCGGGGTTCCGGCTGGGGCCGCATACGGGGCCGACGAATACCGGCCGGGGCGGAATCCGGGAAAAATCAAGGTGCTCCCCCGCGGACCAACCGGGAACAACGACTCACCACAGGTGACCGCGGGTCCTTAGACTCCGGAGGGGGGGTTGGCTACGTTCCGAGTACATGCCTTGACATGACGGCCAAATGGGAGAAGGTCAGATGCCTCCTCGAAGGGTTACCATCGGTCCGTTGCAGCATGCACGCCAGATTCGCGGCCTGTCTCTGGCGCGGGCAGCGGAAGAGATCAAGAGTCTCGCCGAGGACATCGGTAGACCGTGGGATGCGTTGACCGCACAGCGCCTCTCGGAGTACGAGGGCGGCAAGCGCCCAAGCTGGGAACACTGTGATCTCCTTGCTCGCTATTACTGCACGAATGTCGTTGCCCTAGGTTGGGCATGCGACTACACCGGGCCCGAAACCGGGGCTCTGGCACTCCTGTCCAATTCAGTTGACGATGGGGAGGCTCGATGGGCAGACGCCGATCTCGACCTTCTGTGGAGACCTGACGGGTTGAACGTCGGGTTCGAGGAGGTGACCGCCAACATGGAAAGGCGGATGTTTCTAAGCGTGTCCGGCGTGGCGCTGACCTCGGTCGCACACCACTGGCTCATGACCGATTCAGCCGGACTTGCCGCGGCACTCGAAGGAAAGCGTGTGAGCGACTCGCTCGTCGCGGGCTTCGAGCGGCGGGTCGAAACGCTTCGCCGAATGGATGACGTTCTCGGAGGAGATGACATATACGAACTGTCCATGGCGGAACTGCGGGTCGCCGTACGCGTCCTGCGGACCGCGGTGTACGGCCACGCCCACGAGGCAAGGCTGTACGCCGTCGCCGCCGAGCTCGCCCGTCTGGCGGGCTGGGCGGCGTTCGACAGCGGCTACCACGGAGGCGCCCAGCGCCTGTGGATGGTGGCACTGCGGGCCGCCGGCGAGGCCGGGCAACCGGCGCTGGGGGCCAACATCCTGCGCTGCATGGCCGAGCAGGCATCCTGGTACGGCGATCCGAACGACGCCGTCACCATGCTTCGCTCGGCTCAGGCCGGAGCCCGCACGGCGATGACCGCCACGGAGAAGGCAGCAATCTCCGGTGCACTCGCACTCGCGTACGGTCGCGCGGGTGAAAGCGCCTCGGCCGCAAGAACTGCCGAGGACGCGGTTCATCTCATCAGCCAGTCCCAGCCGGCGGAGGATCCGCCGCATATTTACTGGTGTGTACCGCCCTGCATTTCCCTGTTCGCCGGTGAGGCGCTGTTGTCCAGCGGCGACGGGGCAGCGGCGATTCCTTATCTGGATGCCGCGGCGGACGGCCTGGCCGGTGATTTTCCACGCGCCCGCGTGGAAGCCATGACTAGGTTGGGCGTGGCGCACGTCCGGGCCGGAGATGCCGAGGCGGCGGTTCAACTCGGGCATCAGGCCGTCGAACAGGCGGCTCTTCTCGACTCCGGTATGGCCGGAAGGGATGTCGCGACGCTGTGCCGTGAGATCGAACTTACCGGATGCCCGGGAGCCGCCGATCTCGCCGATCACGCCCGCGTCGCCCTGACCGCCGTCGGCTCGGCCTAGAAGGCCAAGGCAACCATGATCCTTCCCCGCCCGGGGTTCCTGCCGGCCCGGCTTCGCCGATCCGGCAGATCCGGGAAGCTCAGACCGCCGGGTCACTGACGGCGACGTTCTATCCGATCTCCGCGACGGAGACCGGTTTTCTGCTCCGGCACCGGGAAGGCGCCGAGGGCAGTGGAGGCAGTCGGGACAGCGTCATCGCCCCGACTGCCTCCTTCCTTTTTGTCCTTAACACCCGATTCGACACAATTAAACGATCTCCAACGCCATCGCCAACGCCGTGATCCTCATCACATTCCCATCTCGATTCAGATCAGAGTGAAGTCAGATTTTCAAGATCCATAATCCTGAAGGCACACGGAAGCCACAAATATGATCTCCGCTGGAAACTCCGTTCGGCAACGAGCCAACTTCTTACAGTAATGATGATTACGGAGCGTCAAATACGCCCGAAGCATCCCGCCAAATACCCACTCACGGGATCCACCTCGCCCCCACCACAGGCAGGGCAGCCGGTAAGGCGACGGCGGAAGTCCTCGGATCTTCAAGGCCTTTCTGCCCGGCCATGGAGTCGGGAAACTGATAGCCAGGTCACGTCCGGACGGGCCGTCCAGGGTTTGCTTGCGCAGCCGAACGACCGGTGCGCAGTGGGTATGCGGTGGGTATTCCGCCCACGTCGGGATTCACGTACTCACGTCGGTGGCCGGGGAGCAGGCTTCACGGATCTCACCGCGAAAGAAACATGATCGCTTTATCTCCGGCTCCAGGCCGTGTCCGGTGGATATTGATCGTCCGATCTTGGATGTCCGGGAAGCCCAGGTCCCTGGGACGCTCAGAGCGGGAACGCCACGTCCGCGGGCCAGGACGCCGGCCAGGACTCCGGCGGCGTGAGCCCCTCCGGCAACGTCGTGGCGGCGTCCCCGTGCGCTGCTTCGAGCTGTTCCTGTGTCAGCGAGCGCGCACCGGTCAGATCGGCTCCGTCCAACCAGGCGCCGGTGAGATCCGCCCCCACCAGCCGGGCACCGCGCAGGACGGCCCGGTCCAGCAGGGCACCGGTCAGCTCCGCCCCGTCGAGCTGGGCGCCACGCAGGTTCACACCGATGAGTTCGGCACGGGTGAGGTTCGTTTCGACCAGACAGGCACCGGAGAGGTCCGTGCCGGCCAAGCGGGCCCGAGCAAGATCTGCCCGGCCCAGTTGGGCGCCGGTGAGGTCGGCACCGACCAGATCGGCGCGGGAAACTCCCTCCCGGTGGGGAAGCCGGCCGAGGACCGTGATCGCCGCCTGGACGTCGGTATCCGGCCCACCCGCCGTGGGCACCCCGCAAGAACCGTTCTCATCACCGAGAGCACCGGCATGAACGCCTGCCGCCGCCGGCTTGGCATCGGGCCGGGCCGCGACCGCGTGTTCCCGGACAAACGCCGAGAGCACCTCGACCACGGTGGGGTGATCCTCCGGGGAACTCCTCGCGATCCGTTCAAGCGCGTAGATCCCACCGAGACGCACGTCCAACGTGTCCGAACCGAGCTGGTCGACCGCACGGGTGTAGCGCTCGATCAGCTGCCCGGCAAGCTCCCGCTCCCAGGTCCGGCGGTCGGCATCACGAGCATGGGCATTCGCCCGGCAGGTCTCGGCCAGGCCGATCATCATCCCGGCGAGAACGACCAGGGCCACGGCGGCGATCCCGATGTCGGTACGGGTCGCCGCGATCGCCCCGGCTCGTCCTGCGTCCACGGTCGCCGGGTAGAAGGCCGGCACCCGCATCCACAGCGCCACGAGCCCGCACAGGACGGCAAGCCCTACCGTCACCAGCCCCGCGTCCGTCCACCTGCCGCGCCATCCATCCAGCCGTCTGCTGCCGCCACGCCCACGCATGGCAGAAGTTGTATGCGAGCGTATGCGTGGGAGTCGTCACCATGACCATAGGTTGACACCCGTCCACGCTGTGACGTCTTCGGCCGCCGATGGTCGACCATCGGCGGGGCATGCTCCTGTAGAACACAGGCTCTGCGGGACCGCCGAGCGCGCGAAAACCACGATCGCGCGCTTTTCGGCCAGTCAGAGACAGGTCACGCCGGGCAGCCGTCCGAGGACGGGTAGTGCCACAAATCCCTCGGCGTAGGCGACCCCGATCCGGGCACCCCACAGTCGACCGAGGTTCTCGGCCATGGGGCCGAACTCCTCGCTGATCGGCTGGGTGCCGCCGTGCGCGCGCAGCGCCTGGAGCTTGACGTCGAAAGTGGTGGTGACGTCGACGATCGCGGTGGCACGCACCGGCCCGTCCACGGTCAGGGAGTTGTAGCTGTCACAGGTGTAGACCCGATGCGGACGGCCGCTGGTGAGCACTGCCTGCGGCAGAGCTTCGAGCACGGCCGCGGCAACACGCCGGTGGCGCGGGTGGACATCAGCCAGTGGATGGGTCACCACGATCTCGGGGTACAGCCCGATCAGCAGCTCCTGGATCTCGGCCGCGATCCGGTCGGTGTCGAGGACGTGCAGGTGTGCGCCGAGAATGCGCGCCCCCGCCTCGGCCTCGGCCATCCGGTCGGCGGCGTTGCGCGGGACTGCGATGGTGACACGGGCGGCCCGGGCGTGCAGGGCGAGGGTGCCACCGGCCCACAGCTCCGCGTCGTCGGGGTGGGCCATCACCGCGAGCACGCTGCCCGGACGAGGTCCACCGGGCGTTGCGGGCGTTGCGGGCGCCGAACCATGGTCATTCATGTCGATGCTCATTCACGTCCGCCCGCGCTCGGGGTTCCTTCCGGATCGGCGAGGCGGATCCGGCAGGTCCGGAAGCCGATCCCGTGGGTCCGGGAGGCCGCAGGATGCCTGGCTGCCGCTCATTTGACGAACCGATCCCGAAATAGCTGGCATTGATCAGATCGGGGTCGGCGGCGAGAGCTGCCGCGGTGCCGCTGAACGCGATCCGGCCCCGGTCGAGGATGTACGCGCGATCCGCCGCGGCGAGAGCGAGCGATACGTGCTGCTCGATCAGCAGAATGCCGGT
>NZ_CAAAFT010000475.1:15203-15799 GCF_900634765.1 Candidatus Protofrankia californiensis
ACCGGAGGAGAACTCGTCGACCAGTAGCAGCCGCGGCCGGCGGGCGACAGCGCTGGCCAGCGCGAGCTGCTGCCGCTCGCCCCCGGAAAGTTCGCCACCGGTCCGGTCGAGCAGGGGACGCAGGGCGGGAAAGCTCTCCAACGTCTTTTCGATCTGGTCACCGGGCCGGCGGCCGACGGCCAGCCGCAGGATCTGGCGGACCGTCAGGCCCCGCAGTGATGTGCCTCCCTGCGGCACCACTGCCAGGCCGCGGCGAGCGAGTCGGGCCGGGTGCACCCGGCGCGTCGGCTGCCCGAGCACGGCCATCCGGCCGTCGAACGGCGTGATCATCCCAGCCACCGTCCGGACCAGGGTTGTCTTGCCGCCGCCGTTGGGTCCCAGCAGCGCTACGACCTCACCGGCACGGACCTCGAGCGAAACCTCGTGCAGCACGGGGACGCCCGCATACCCGCTGACGACCTCCTCGACGACCAGCGCCCGGTCCGAGCGGGCCTGCGCGGGCAACCGCACCGTGGTGGCCGGAGGAGCGCCCAGGTAGACCTCGCGAACCTCGGCGCGGTCGCGGACCTCCGCCGGCGGGCCGTGCGCGACCACCC
>NZ_CAAAFT010000476.1:0-2048 GCF_900634765.1 Candidatus Protofrankia californiensis
CGCCCAGACCCAGGATCAGTGCCGCGACATACGTGGACACAACGCTCTCCAATCGACAGGGCAGTCCGTTGTGGACCAACGTGGTGCCTTGCGGGCTAAGGCAGTGTAACTTCTGGCAATATGACGCTGTCCCGCCGTGTCGTCGCAGCAGCCGCAGTCACGTTGGTCGTCCTCGTGGGGTGCACCAGCCAGCGCGGCAGCCGATCCAACAGCCCAGGTCAAGCAGACAGCAGATCGGCAAACCACCTGAGCGGACCGCCTGTCAAGCTTGGCTTCGTCTCCATGGAGAACACCCCGCTCGGGTCGTTTCCCGAGACTCGGATAGCCGCCGAGAGCGCCGTCGCCTACGCCAACGCGACGCTCGGTGGAGTTCACGGCCGACCCCTTGAACTCGTCCCCTGCGCAACAAATGGCTCACCGGAGTCGTCCCAGGACTGTGCCAACCGACTCATTGCCGCGGGACCCGTGGCCGTGGTCGGCGGGGTGGATCTGAGCACCGAGGCGGCCATGCCGCTGTATCAGCAGGCCGGCATTCCCTATGTCAGCGGATCACCTCAGCTGAGCGGGGAACTGAGCTCACCCAACTCCTTCTCGCTGACCGGCGGTACGCTCACGGAACTGCTCGGAATTACCGAGTACCTGACAGCGACCAAACACGCCACGAAGGTCCATGCTCTGTACGCGGACCTGCCCGGGCTCCTGACCGCCGCCATTCAGGGATCCCAGCGGATTCTACGGGCCAAGGGGGTGTCAGACGTCCTGCTGGTCCCGGAGAAGGTGGATACGGCGGACTTCGCCCCGGCCGTCAACCAGGTCGCGTCCGGGAATCCGGACGCAATCGTCGTCGTTTTCCCGGCCCAGTCGTGCGCCCGAATCGCTCAGGTTGCGGGCACACTCCAGGTGAAGGCCCCGATGTACTTCGTCGGTTCCTGCGCGACGCCCGCGGTAGCGCGTGCCGGCGGCCGGGCCACCGGGAACATCAACTTCGTCTCCGGTTATCTTCCGCTCGACGCCACCGGCGGTGACCAGGACACCAAGGCATTCCTGGAGAAAGTACCGGAAGCTTCGCGGTCACCCTTGTCACAGGCGTCCTTCTCGACCGTCCTCACGGTACACTCGCTGCTCGCCGAAACCGCACAGACGACCCCCATCGATCTTCGGAATGCTTTCAAGGCGACCCGGGACCATCCGAACGTGATGGCCCATCCGTTCACTTGTGACGGCACTCTGATAAAAGTCTTCCCGTCGGTCTGCAACACGGCGGTACGAATCCTGCGGTGGTCCGACAACAGATTTGCCGGCGTCACCGACACCTGGGTGGACGGGCGTGAGCTCATGAAGCTGATCAGCTGATCGTCAGTGGCGCCGGCGGCCTACCCCTGCGGTCACCCGGCACCTGACGACCGCCTCGGCACCCGGCAGCCACCTCAGCGCAATCCGTATTGACAACGGTTTCCAGATCGGAGACAGTTCGGCTCGGATGAACCATCCCCGAGCGTCCAGGAGGTTCCGTGTCCCTGACCGTCTCCCCCGATCTGCTCGCGCAGGCCGAACGCGGCCACGTCGCGGACGACGCCTTCCTGGCCTGCGTGCGCGATTCGCTGCCATACGCCTATGACCTGGTCGAACGGCTCGCCGGCGAGCTACCCGGCACCGATCGTGACTTCACGGACAATCTTGTCCCACCGCCGGACGACGCGACACAGGGTCAGCTCCTGCGGGCAATGGCGAGCAGCGCCGTCCGGGCGGCTCTGGAACGACGCTTCGGCGTGGCGCTCGCCTTCCAGAACTGCCACCGCCTGGCCGCATTCCGTCCGGAGACGATCGGCGGGGAACAGTACCAGCGATTCGTCTCCAACGAAAGCCAGGTACTCAACCAGCAGCCGGAGTTCGTCAACTGCTGACGCCGGTGCCGGTTGCCGGCCCCGGCGCACCGTGCGGATATGCGCCGGGCGCAGGCAACCGGTCCGGACCCTCCGCCGTCCCCGCCCGAGCGCGCCGGCGGCGGGCCAGCGTCCCGGTAGCAGGGACGAGGAGCGCCGACAACG
>NZ_CAAAFT010000476.1:2143-9085 GCF_900634765.1 Candidatus Protofrankia californiensis
CGCCGACAACGCGAAGATCCCCGAAGCGGTGAGCACGATCGCGCCGCCGGCCGCCACAGACCACTGTTCGCTGATCACCAGGCCGATGACACTGCTTGCGACTCCGATGACGATCGAGAGCGCGGTCATGCCCCCCACGGTGTCGCACCACAGCCGGGCCGTCGCCGCCGGCGCCACGATCAGTGCGACCGAAAGGATCGTCCCCACTGCCGGCACCGAGGTCACGATCGTCACCTCGATCAGCAGCAGGAGGACGACGTCGAGCCGGCCGGCCGGATAACCGATCGCGACAGTCGCATCCCGATCGAAGGCCCCGAACACGAGTTCCTTGGACAGCAGCGCGAGGACCACCAGCACGACGGCTGCGGTGATCCCGGAGGTCACCAGGTCACCGGTCTGCACGGTGAGGATGGATCCGACCAGATAGGCGGTGAGGTCCCTGGTGAACCCCGTCTGCGCCGACAGCAGTAACACCCCCAGCGCGAAGCTGCCGGACAGCACGACACCGGTGACGCTCGCGTTGTCACCACGGGCCGACAGCGCGGCCACGGCAAGGACCACCAGGAAGCCGAAAATCCCCGAACCGAGGTAGAGGTTGACGCCCAGGATCGCCGCGAGCACGACCCCCGGGAAGGTGGCATGCGTCATGGCCATCGCGAAAAAGCTCAGCCGACGCAGTACCACGTGCACACCGACGGCGCCGCACAGCGCACCGACGAACACCGCTTCGCCCAGGGCACGGCGGGTGTAGGAGTCCGACAGCAGACTCAGGACGGCCATCTAGCGGACACCCCCGCCCGTGTGCGTCCCCGGGACGAGCCGGCCGGCCGAGAGCTCACCGACGTCCGCGACCTCGGGTGGCAGCTTCATGCGCCGCCGCCGGCGACGCCGGGCAAGCGGGCCGATGCCCAGCGCAAGCAGGTAGAACGCGACCAGCGCGAGCACGACCGTGGCACCCGAGGCCAGCCGTACCCCGTGGTTGATCGACGCCTCATAGCTGGCCGCGAGCCCCAGCCATCCGCCGAGCATGCCGAGCAGGACCGCGAGCCCGGTCACGACCAGCAGACGATCGGACAGCAGCCGGGCGGTAGCCGCCGGAACGACCAGGAGCGCGATACTGAGGATCGTCCCGACGGCCTTGACCGCGGCGACGACGACCAGAGCGATAATCAGGTTCAGGGTGAGGTCGAGCAGCACGACGCGGTAGCCCATTGCCTGCGCGGTCTGCTGGTCGAACGTCCGCAGCAGCAGCTCCTTACGCAACGCATACATCGCCAGACTGACGGCTACAGCCACCACTGCTGTCTGCGCGATTTGGGTGGAGTCGACGGTGAGCACACGACCGAACAGGAAGGTCGTCAGGTCGGCGGTGTAGGAACGCTGCCGCGACACAAGCACGACCCCCAGCCCGAAGAACGAGGTCAGCAGGATCGCGAGCACAGCATCCTGACTCACCCGTGCCCTGGCCGCAAAAGCGGTGAACAGTACCGTCGCCAGGATCGCGAAAACCAGCGCCCCTGGGACGATCCCCGATTCCCGCGATACCAGGTATCCGATGACGACCCCGGGGAAGACGGCGTGGGTGAGCGCGTCCGCGAGGAAGGCCAGCCGGCGTAGCACCACGAACACCCCGACACCGCCCGCCAACGCGCCGAGCAGCAGCACCTCGACCAACGCCCGCTGCATGAACGGCAGCGCGAACGGATCCACCAGCAACCGGCTCAGCACAGCGGACCCCTTGGCAGCGGCTCCCTCGTCAGCAGACCCCTTGTCAGCCGACAACCCGGGAACGAGCGATTCACACGTGCGTGACTCATACCGGGCGACTCACGAATGAGCGACGATGACACCCTCGCCCCGCAGCTCGAGCGCGGCACTGCCGTAGGCCGCCCGCAGCCGGTCGGGGGTGAGCGTCGCCGCGGTCGGACCGAAACCGAACTGGTGCCGGTTGACCAGGCAGACGTCGTCGCAGGCCAGATGCGCCAGGGACAGGTCATGAGTGCTGACGACAACTGTGGCACCGGCCGCACGCAAACCTTCGATTGCCGACAGCAGCGCCTGCCGGGAGACCGCGTCCACACCGTTGAACGGCTCGTCCAGCAACAGGAGCCTGGGCTGCTGGGTCATCGCCCGCGCGAGCAGCACCCGTTGACGCTGGCCGCCCGACAAGGTGCCGAAACGGTCGGCGCTGCGGTGGGCAAGCCCCACCGCGGCCAACGCTTCGGCGGCGATCAGCCGGTCGGACCGGCGCGGCCTGCGTACCCAACCGACCTGGCGGTACCGGCCCATCAGCACGACCTGCCCGACGGAGATCGGAAAATCAAGATCAAGGGTGTCGGCCTGCGGGACATAGGCGACGTCCTGACGGGCCTGAGTCGGCGTCCGGCCGAGCACCTGGACGGACCCGCGGACGACCGGGACGAGCCCCAGAACCGCCTTGATCAAGGTCGACTTGCCGCCCCCGTTCGGACCGATGAGCGCAACCATGTGCCCCGCGTTCACCACCCCGTCCACATCCTCGAGAACAGGCACCCGGCCGTAGGCGACGCTAGCCCGATCGAAGACCACAGCGGGGGGACGGTCACCGGCTGCATCCACGAGTGACCCGGCGCCGACGTCTGCTCGGGGATCCACCATCTGTCGCCTCACCTCAGCCTTGCCTCACTTCAGCGCGTCAACGATTGTCCTGGTGTTGTGCTCCTCCATCTGCAGGTAGGTCGCGCCGGCCGAGCCCTGCGGACCGAGGGTGTCGCCGTACAGGGAATCTTCGCCCGCCACCACCTTGACACCTGCCTCCCGACCGATCGTCTCGGCCGTGTTCGGCGGCAGCGACGACTCAGAGAAGATCGCTTTGACTTCGACGGATTTGATCTTTTCGACAAGATCCTTGACATCGCGGCCGGACAGCTCCGCCGACGTGTCGAAACTCGGGATGATCGAGCCGACAAAGGTCAGTTGATACCGGTCGACGTAGTAGCCGAATGCGTCGTGGTTGGTCACCAACTTGCGGTCGGCGGGAGCCAGTGAGCTGATCTGGCGCGCGATGTCGGCGTCAAGTGCATCGACCCTGCCGTCATAAGCGGCGTGGTTGGCCTGATAGGCGACGGCACCAGCCGGGTCCTCGGCGGTGAACGCCTTCTCGATGTTGGCAACCATGATCTTCACGTTGAGCGGATTGTGCCAGATGTGCGGATCCCCGTCCTTCTCCTCCTCGTCACCGTTACCTGAACGGATCTTCACCCCCTGACTGGCGTCGACCCGGGTGCCCGCGAAACCCGCGGAGGAGATCGTCGCGTCGAGCCACTTCTCCAGGCCGACACCGTTGGCCACGAGCACGTCGGCCTCACCGATGGCCTTGACATCCGCTGGTGAAGGTTCGTAGTCGTGCGGGTCGACGTTGGGCTTGAGGATCTGGATCACCTGAACCCGGTCGCCGCCCACGGCACGCGCGAAGTCCGCGACCTGGGTGGTCGTCGCCACCACCTTGAGCTTCTCCGACGACGCGGCCGACGCGGACCCGCCGCCGGAACCGCAACCGGCAGCAAGCAGGGTGAGGAGAGCAAGCAGCGCAAGACTGGCAATGCCTGAGGATGAACGGGCCCGTGACATACGCAAGACGACTCCACTGTGAGGATGACGACTACGTAATGAAAACGGTTCCCGGTTCGGGTGTCAAATCAGGATGCCACCCTCCTTCCGGACGGCACCCGCCCTTCCGGACGGCACCTGCCTCCCGGACGTCATGTCACCGTCCGGACGTCATGTCACCGTCTCGTAACGCATTACAACCATATGATCACAAAAAGCGACCACACGTAGTGTCTCCGGAGCGGGCCATCCCGGCGGCACGCCATCTGACCGTTGCTGCGGCCCCTCGTATCAGGTCCACGCCGGAGCGCGTTTGAAAACCATGGACCTGCTATACGCCTCGCTTTCGTCGGAGCCTGGTCGCTCGGAGCCCGGTGGCTCGAAGCCCGGGTCGGCACTCACCGGTCCGGTTCACCGAGCCCGGACGACGGTCGGATTTCGGTTTTCGGCAGAACGCACGATTCTCGGACGTGCTCGCAGCGGCGCGCCCGGAACACGTCCGAAAGATGTCTCCTGGCCGATTACGGTGAGATGCTGAAGCCGTACACCTGTCACACAACCGTCACCGGCCGACGTTGTGGATGACGTTTTGCGGTTTCACTCGAACCGTGATCCGCTGTTCACTCAACCGGTGGAAAGGGTAACTGTCCGCCCCGAGATACTTTTTCGCAAGGTGATCGATGACGGCGTCGGCACCGTCGATCTCGAGGCGGGCCAACCCCGAGACGCTGACCAGGTGGTAAGCGTCATCCGGGTCGAGCACACCGATCGAAACCCGTGGGTCCTTACGCAGGTACCGCTCCTTGGCCCGACCGATCGCCGTGTTGAATATGATCTCGTCGCCATCCACGTCGACCCAGACAACCGTGCTGTGCGGCGACCCGTCCGGACGCAGGGTGGTTACCCAGGCGTACACCGGTCGGCTCAGCAGATTCCGGGCGTCCTCGTTGAGCGTGGCCATTGAGTTCCTCCTTGGTCGACGTCGAGGTCACGTTCAGGATAATCCCAGATGCGGCGAGAAAATTTCCGGTCAAAGTAGCGAGCCTGCCTTGGATCTTACATTCGCCGGGCGGGCCGGACAGAAAATTCAAGCAGAACATCCAAAACAGGCTCCAAGCGCCGAGGGCAGCGCGTTCGACCGGAAAACGGCGTCCGGACGGATACATCACGAAGCGGATGCCAAAGCCGCGGCCGGAGGGAACACGGTTGTGCAATCAGGTGAAGAGTATGTTTCCGACCGGATGTACCTTCGCCCGTGTCACGCGGTGGACGACGGTCCGCCGACCAGCACACCAAAGCCTGCATCAATGCGAATCAGTGCCCCTGTGACGCTCCGCATACCCGCGTCAACGGTTTGGCCGATCACCGCGGCGATGTCCTCGGGCTCGAGCACGCGCTGCAGGACCGAGTGGGTTTCGAGATGCTTCTCGCGCTCGGGCGTGAAGATCGGGGCGCTCGCCTCGGTGCGAACGCTGCCCGGGGCGATCGTGTTGACAGTGATTCCATATGACGCCGCTTCCGCGGCGACATGGCGGCTGAAGGTGTTCAGTGCCGACTTCGCCGTCGAGTGGGAGAGTCTGTTGGACCCCACGTAGTCGGCGGCGGTGCTGGAGACGTACACGATCCGGCCGCCGCCATGACCTCGCATCGCCGCCAGTACCTGTTGGGTGACGAAGAAGGCCCCGGCGAGCTCACCGCTGACTTTGTTGATGAAGTCCTTCCACGCCAGGGATGCAAGCGGGGCAAACGGTGGGGCTACGGTGTTGGCGTTGCAGACCAGCACGTCGATACGGCCCTGATCAGCCAGGACGGCGTCGACCATCCTCTCAACCTGATCGGGATCACAGACATCGGCCTGAACGCACTGAGCGGTCGCCCCCGCGGCTTCGACGTCGAGGGCGACCGCACGGGCGGCATCGACGTTGCTCCGGAAATTGACCACCACGTGGTAGCCACGGCGGCCCAGCTCGCGGGCTGTCGCCGCACCAATGCCGCGGCCTGCGCCTGTGACCAATGCCACCTCACGTGATCCACTCATCGTGCCTCCATCTCGGGTCTCGGGTCTCGGGTAACCGTAATATATGAGATTACTTTTGGTAAGGAGCCACTTCTGAGTATGCTTATAATGTGAAGGCAAGTTCGCAGCCCTCCGAGAGTGTCCAGGACGGTATGGGCGACGACGCGTTCCACAGCGGCTGCCCCGCTCGTACGGTGCTCGACCACGTCACCAGCCGCTGGGGCGTGCTGATCCTCACCGGGCTGGGCGCTGGTCCGCTCCGGTTCTACGAACTGCGGACGAAGATCGAAGGAATCAGCGAGAAGATGCTCTCCCAGACCCTGCGCACCTTGGTCCGGGACGGCTTGATCGAACGCACGGTGGAGCCCTCATCCCCACCCAAGGTCAGCTACAGCCTCACCTCGCTCGGCGAGGGACTGGCCCAGCCCCTGCTGCAGCTGTTCGACTGGATCCGGGACCATGCCCTGACGGTCAGCGCCGCGCAAGACCGCTATGACGCACGATCGAGCAGGTAGCCAGCCCCCGGGAAGGCCGAATGCCCGGGTCCTCATCCCATCAGTGGCCCGGGGGCCTGGATCACTGATGCGGGTGCCCACCCGGAATCCGGATAACCCGCGCAAAAGCCGTCTGCCGGGCGGACAGCTCCAGAAGCTGCGGGACGCAATATCACCGCCGGCTGTCAGGTAGACGACAGTTTTTAGGAAGGTACCCGGAAGATACCCGCCGCCTACTCGACGACCGCTCCAGCCACTGTCGCTGCAACTCCTAGTAGTCGTCGCGTAGAGCAGCCGGCGAGTGTTACTCTGCGTGAGAGCTTGGATCCAGCGAGCGGCTAGCTTGGCGCTTATCAGTTCAAGGAGCGGAGATGCCCTGGTCGGGGTCAGTGGGTCGGGGGCAGGCTACTGCGGTGACCGCGCGATCACACCGCCGGCTACGCATCGGAGCGTCGCACGGGCGACTGTCCCACGTCCGAAACAGCGGACCAGGGCAAGGCGACCGATCGGACCTGGATGACCAAAGGTAGCGCGATCATGTTCCTTTCGCGCTGCCGGAGGCCTAGGTCTCCGACTCACCAGATGGCCAAAGGCAGCGCGATGATCTTTCTTTCGCGCTGCCGGAGGCCTGGGTCTCCGACTCACTGAGTAGGAGCGTCCGAGGACGGGGCGTTCGATCAGCCAGCGACGGCCAGGTGGATGCATCCACAAGCAAACACGCCGGGCCGGCATCGCCCCTTGGCCGTGACCGACTCCTGGCAGTGACTAAATGCTCCGCACTCCAGAAAGGACCACATGACAACACTGACGGAGCGAGCTGGCCGGCCGGGCCGATCCGGCCTT
>NZ_CAAAFT010000476.1:9399-11170 GCF_900634765.1 Candidatus Protofrankia californiensis
CTCGCTGACGCCCCTGCCATTCGCAACCTCACCCAGCCACACATCGTCGGCACCGCCGTAGCCACACCACAACGGGTCAACCAGGACGACCTGTGGGAATTCTTCCGCGACCACTTCGCAGCCAACCCACTCGCCGAAAAAGTATGGGCCTCATCCGGAATCGTCAGCCGACACTACGCCGTCGACCCCCGCAAAGAACCCAGCACCGAATGGACCACCGGCGAACGGATGCGCCGCTACCTCACCGAAGCACTCCCCCTAGGCCGCCAGGCAGCCAGCGACGCCCTCACCACAGCCGGCCTCACACCCAGCGACCTCGGCCTGTTCGCAGTCGCGTCCTGCACCGGCCATGTCACCCCCGGCCTGGACATCCTGCTGTCCCACGACCTGCAAATGCCCCCGAACCTACGCCGCGTCATCATCGGACACATGGGCTGCCACGCCGCAATCCCCGGACTCGGCACGGTCGCCGAATACGTCGCCGTCCACGGCAAACCCGCACTGCTGCTCTGCCTCGAACTCTCCAGCCTGCACGCCCAACCCAAATCACCCACACTGCACGCAGGCACCCCCACGCGTGAAGACCTCGAACAGATCGTCGCGCACTCGCTGTTCGCCGACGGAGCCGCCGCCGTCGTGGTCGCACCTTTCGGACGGACATTTTCGACGGACGGCGCAGCGAGTCTCGAAATCCTTGATGTCACGGCCCTCACCGACAGCAGTGTCAGCGAGTACATGGGTTTGCTTGTCACCGACCACGGATTCCGGATGCGACTGTCACCACAGGTCCCGGAAGTCCTGGAACGCCACGTCGCCGACCTCGTCACCAACCTCCTCACCACACACGGCTACACCAGCGACGACGTCGACGGCTGGGCCATACACCCCGGCGGCGCACGGATCCTGCGAGTCGTCGCGGAACAGCTCCAGCTCAGCGACGAGGCGATCGCCCCCTCCTACGACGTCCTCCGGGAATACGGCAACTGCTCGAGTGCCACCGTTCTGATCGTTCTGCAGCGACTGCTCCAGACCCGCGAAATCCGACCGGGCAAAGTGGTGGTCGCCCTCGGATTCGGCCCCGGCCTGACACTGTTCGCCGCACTCCTGAAAGCCCACTGACATCCCGGGGTCCGGGGTCCGGAAAATCCGTGCGAGAACCACCCATATACAGCAACCATCGGAAGTAATCGGACGCGGCCCGACTACCACCCGTCCCGGCGCAGGCTTCAGTACCCGTTTGACACCTGACAGCCGTCACCGTCTTCGAAACGACACCAACTTCATTACACAGAGTAGCCTATTCGTGTTACTCTGTACGAGAGCTTGGATTCGAAGAGCGAAACAGCGCCCGAGGACAAGGCGCTCGTTCAACGAGCCTGGATTCAGCGGCGGACCGGTTCCACCAATCCGTCGTGTCCGGATCCGGGAAATGTATCGCGCAGCGGCAGGAGGGAGACGTCGAAAATCTTGGACGTCGACCGACACCCCGGGGCACCCGCGCCGTAGTAAGCGGGGACCCGGGCCGTCACGACCGGGGACCCACGCCATTGCGACGCGATGGTGCGGGTGGTGATGGCCCGGGTAGTGATGTACGGGAAGCAATGAAACATGGCGACCCCGGGCATCGTGAGCTGGACAACCCTATCCTCGGCCGCTTCGGATGCGCTGCCGAGCCGACATCGACTCTTGGCCGTGACCAAACGGTCCGTACTTAAGGAAGGACCATATGACGCTGACCGAGCAGATCGACCTGCCGGGTACGTCCACCTTT
>NZ_CAAAFT010000476.1:11195-15607 GCF_900634765.1 Candidatus Protofrankia californiensis
CGAACGCGGCCGCGGCCACACCCGGCCCGCACCCGCACCCGCAGTAAACCGACCGCGACCTGCACACGTCCCACCTGTAACGCCCGAAGGATGCCGGCATGCCGTCGCTTACCCCCCGAGAAATTCCCGTCGTCATCATCGGCGCCGGCCCCAGCGGCACAACGGCAGCCAACCTTCTCGGCCAACAGGGCATCCCCTGCCTCATCATCGAACGCCACCACGACATCTACCCGCTGCCCCGAGCCGTGCACCTCGACGACGAAACGTTTCGGATCATGCAATCAGGCGGCCTCGCCGACGACGTACGCGCCATCACCAGGCCGGCGCTGGGCATGCAGCTGCTGAACTCCGACCACCAGCCGTTCGCCCGCTTCCACCGTGACCCCACCGACAGCGGGCAGGGGCATCCCGGGGCCAACATGTTCGACCAGGCCACGTTGGAGGCAGTGCTGCGCAGGGGACTCGCTCGCTTCCCACACGTCGACCTACGGTGTGGCGCCGAAGCCGTCGCCGTCGAGACCGGGCACACCCACGGCCCCGCCCCCCTGCGCGTCACGATCCGCGACAGCATCTCCGGTCGGCTCGAGCAGATCTGGACCCACGCCATCCTCGGCTGCGACGGCGCTAACAGCAACACCCGCACAACCATCGGCACCACCATGGAAGACCTGCACTTCACCCAGTCCTGGCTCGTCATCGACGTGCACAGCGAGCAACTACTGGAGAACTGGGACGGCATCCACCAGGTGTGCGACCCGCACCGCGCCGCCACATACATGCGGATCGGCCCGCAACGCTACCGCTGGGAGTTCCAGATACGGGCGGGCGAATCCGCCCACGAACTGTCACGAACCGAGGTCGTCCACCAGCTCGTCGCCCCCTGGCTCGGCAGCGTCGACCCGCAGCAACTCACCGTCTTGCGCCAAACCTCCTACACGTTCCACGCACTCATCGCCCGGCGCTGGCGCCGAGGCCGGATATTCCTCCTCGGCGATGCCGCCCATCAGACACCACCGTTTCTCGGTCAGGGACTGTGCGCCGGCATCCGTGATGCGGCGAACCTCACCTGGAAACTCGCTCTCGTCCTGACCGGCCACGCCGACGAGCAGCTCCTCGACAGCTACCAGACCGAACGCCGGCCACACGCCCGCCAGACGGTTCGCACGGCGGTCCTCCTCGGCCGGACGATGACCAGCGGCGCAACTGCCACAGGCACAGCACGCCAAGCCCTGTTCGTACGGGCTACCGGCCTTTCCGCCTTCCAAAAGATCATGGACCGCTCGGTGAGCCCGCCGTTGCGCCCCGGCCCACTCGTCAGGCCGGCATCGCGGCTGTTGCCGGGCCGTCCGCAACCCGCCGGGCGGCTCTGCCCGCAGCCGCTGGTCCGCACCGCAGCCGACACCGCCACTGCCGCCGCCACCGAGATCCCGCTGGACGATCTGTTGGGAGACGGCTTCGCCGTCCTCGCCCGTTGCACCGACTGGATCTTCGCCTTCAACTGGACCTCCGCCATCGACGAGGACGCCCGGGCCTTCTTCGCCCGGCTGCGCACCCGCTACATCGGCATCGTCCCTCTCCATTCCCCCCTGCCGGTGACATCGGACGACATAAAGATCATTCATGACACAAGCGGGACGCTCGGCCGCTGGCTGACCCGCCACCGTGCGTCCGCCGCGCTGCTACGGCCGGACCGCACTGTGTTCACCACCGCCCGTGCGGTCGATCTGACCCTGTGGCGCCGCGAACTCGAATCCGCGGGTGTGCGGGATGTACCTCAACTTCTCCGCTCGGCCGACTCGTGGCAGCAGCCACGGCAACCACTCGTCCATGGCGCCGACCACGCGAGGTCACCACATCTGCACGTTGGCTAGAAGGTCGAAGGCAGCGCGATGATGTTTCTTTCGCGCGAGATTTTCACACCGTCCGCGGTGATGTGACATATAGGCACCGTTGGTGCAGTCTCCCCGGTGTCCGGTGTCCACCATGCTCGGCGAGCATGGTGATTCCGATCATTGATCGGTCTGATTGATCGGTCTGGACGCTTCAGCGCCGTCACCGCTGCTCCCCGCCCATCCCGGTAGGACCAAGGAAGGTGACCGGGGACATTTCACGCCCTGGCGCATGCCCCCAACCTGCCGGCCGGCAGGCCGAGTGCGGACGCCGCCGCTGGCGCATCCACATCTGAGCGCCCGTTGAGCAGGCGGGCGGGCGTAACCATCGGCGGATGGACGTGGCCGGTGTCTCCCACCGCACCGCTTAGATCGCGATTATCGTGAAGATCAGTCTGCCGGTCGTCCTGCTTGGTTGAGCGCTCCCGTGCCCCCGTCCGTGTTCCCGAGGAGGGTCCGCGATGACCGTTACCCCGCCCGCCACTGTCACGCCGGCGCCCGCGCCGATGCGCGCGAACGCCGTTCCAGGATCAGCCGGTGGCCTGCGCGCGGTGGGAAGGCTGCTGCGCGCCGATCCGCTCGCCGGCCTCATCCGCCTGCGCCAGACCCACGGCCCGATCGTGCAGCTGTCGTCCCGTCCGCTGTCGGCGTTCCTCGTGGCGGACCCGGCCGCGATCGCCGACGTGCTGGTCGGGTCGAGTCGCGCCTACCGCAGGGGCTTTGTCCGTCGTGGTCTCGGTTCTCGTCAAACCGTGGTGCAGCCCCTCACCCTGGTACTCGGACAGGGCCTGCTGACCAGTTCCGGTGATCTACACCGCAGACAGCGGCGGCTCATGCAACCGCTGTTCCATCACCAGCGGATCTTCGAGTACGGCGAGACGTTCGTCGCGATTGCCGATGAGCGGACCAAGCGTTGGCAAGACGGGCAACGTCTCGACATGCACAACGAGATGATCGAGATGACGCTGGCGATGGTCACGAAAACCCTGTTCGACGTGGACGTCGACGCCGATGCCGACAGCAACATCGTGACCGTGATCCGGACCGCTATCAGCGAGAACACGGTGGCTGCCCGCAAGGCCCTGCACACTGGTTTCGAACTGCTGGAGCAGCTGCCGCTGCCCTCGGTCCGGCGTCGGCGCAGCTCTCGTCAGGCCCTTGACCGGGTTGTCTACAACCTCATCGAACGCCGCCGTCGTGACGGGGCGGAAGGCGGGGACCTGCTGTCACTGCTGTTGTCCGCCCGTGATGCCGACACCGGGGACGGTATGGATGACACGCAGGTCCGCGACGAGGTCCTGACAATCATGCTCGCCGGTCACGAAACCACCGCCAACGCACTGACCTGGACCTTCCATCTCCTCGGCCGGCATCCCGAGGTGGCGGCAGCACTGCACGCCGAGCTCGACACCGTCCTGTCCGGACGGCGCCCGACGGTCGCGGACCTACCCCACCTGCCGTTCACCGACGCGGTGTTCAAAGAATCGATGCGGCTCTATCCACCCGTGTGGGCGATGAGCCGGTATCTGGTGGAGGACCGCATCGTCGGCGGTTATCCGCTGCCCGCCGGTTCGACGCTGCTGCTGAGTCAGTGGGTCGTCCACCGTGACGGAAAGTGGTGGCCGGAGCCGGAACGCTTCGACCCGAGCCGCTGGATCGGGGACCGGGTCGACCCCGACCGGCCCCGTTACGCCTACTTTCCCTTCGGGGGTGGTCCACATCAGTGCATCGGCAACAGCTTCGCCCAGACCGAAGGAGCACTCGCTCTCGCCACGATCAGCCGCCGCTGGATGTTCGAGCCTGTCGCAGGCCTGCAGATCACACCTGAGCCGCTGGTGACCCTGCGACCCCGTGACGGACTGCCAATGACCATCCGTCGCCGCGGCTGACAGCGCGCCCAGCTCGAAGCCCGACGACCAGCGCGGGAAACGCGCAAGCCAACGAAATACCCACGGGCTACCGTTTCACCAGGGCAGGCCGACGGAGCAGTCGTCCTCTTTCCCCAGCCAGTCAAAGGATGCGCGATAATAACTCCCTTCGCGCGCCCGGAGGCCCTCAGAAGCATTGTGATGAAGCCGGCGCCACAGTACCCGGCCTTCGGATTCCTGTGCCCGCCGGCCGATCTACGCTTCTAAGAGGAACATCCACCACCCATATCCACTGGGGGTAAACATGACCGCCAGAACCCTGCGGCGTGCCACGGTCGTCATCGTCACCGGGCTGTTCGCCATGCTCCTGGGCACGGCTCCCGCCGGTGCTCTCTCCCTGTCCACCAATACATCCACCAATACCGGCACCAGCATCAGCTCCGGGACCAGCACAAACACCGGCATCGGCAGCAGAACCGCCGTCACCGTCGCCGATCCCGTAAGCGATCTCTCCGGCGCTGTTGAGGGACTCTTTTTCGGCGCCGTCTCCCAGGCCGGGAACGCCGTTTCCAACGGATTGTCCAACGGGACTCAGCAATAAGAGCGGCTCGAAGAGCCCCCGCCGGAACAGCGGATTCCGCATGCTGTTCCGGCG
>NZ_CAAAFT010000476.1:16316-20013 GCF_900634765.1 Candidatus Protofrankia californiensis
CCGGAACAGCGGATTCCGCATGCTGTTCCGGCGGGGGCGCGGCAGCAGGTCGTCACGGGCTCGTCGTCGCCTCGTGTGCCTGATCGGAGAACGGCTCGAATCGCCGTCAGGCGGATCGTGAGCCGATCGTGAGCACGACCTTGCCACGAACGTGCCCACCCTGGACCTTCTGGTGCGCCCGGACAACCTCGTCGAGCGGGAATGTGGTGGTCGGCAGTCTCAGGATGCCCCGGGCGGCCAGGCCGGCAAGGTAACTGAGGGTCGTGGTGGACCGGCCGCCGACCAGCCTGCGGATGCCGTACCTCTCGATGGCGGCGTCGACGTCCACCAGGGTTGCGACCCGAACCTGGCCACTCTCCGCGGCCGGCTGGTCGATGTCGATCCGGTGCAGCACCTCGGGGCCCCGTATTCGGAAAATGCGATGGCGATGGGCAACAGCGGGCTCCGTTCACCACGTGAAAACCAGTACCGGAAGCGACCTGTCCGGTCATGGAGGATGGGGGGCATCCTTTCTGAAAGTGGATTCCATGGCCTGCTCCATCTTTTTCCGATCGGTCGGCGGAGCCGCCAACGGACGCGCGTTCGAGGCGCGCAGGCCGTCCAGGATGATGCCGAGAAAACGCTGGGTCAGATCCGCCGCGGCCTCGCCCCTGGCGGAGCGCCGTTCCCGCAGCGTGTGCAGCAGCACGACGATGTCGTCGGCATTGACGTCGCGGCGCAGACCGCCCTCGGCCTGCGCCCGGGTGACCAGGACGGTGATGGCCTCCCGGGCCCGCTTGCTGGTGGCCAGCACGTCCTCGGTGACCTCGAAGGTGCCGGCGAGCCGCGGGAGCCGTCGACGCAGGCCTCGACGCAGGCCACGATGAAACCCTCGAAACCAGCCCACGGGTCTGGATCGGCCAGGCATGCCTCAGCCGCCGCCCGGGTCTGTTCCATGTGGGCGAGGGACAGCGCTCGCATCAGGTCTTCCTTGCTCGGGTAGCGCCGGTACAACGTGCCCATGCCCACGCCGGCCCGCTCGGCGATGACCGAGATCGGCGCTCCTGGCCCCAGCTCGATGAAGACCTCGCGTGCCGTCGCCAGGATCCGCTCGTCGTTACGGCTGGCATCGGCCCGACGGGCCGACGGGCCGACGGTCGGCCCTCCCCGCCTGTTTCCACCCGGCGTGGCTAGCACGGAACGGAGCGCTCCGTTCCGTTCTGGCACGATCAGATCACGACACACTGCCATGATCGTGATACTCAACACGTACGAGGATGACCAGCCGCAGATCGTCGCACCGACCGGATCCAGCCAGCAAATGATCATTGTGGGTCGCTTCCGGAGCCGGGCACGAACAGCCGTTCTCGGGAATGTCGACCGGAGAGCCGAGGGTTTGGGTCGGACATGACAACTGTTGGACTGATCGGTAGCGGAAGCATCGGCAGCACGGTGGCCAGGCTGGCTGTCACGGCCGGATACGACGTGGTCCTGAGCAACTCGCGGGGGCCCGAGACCCTGAAGGAACTGGCCGACGAGCTGGGCCCGCATGCCCGCGCCGCGACCCCCGGCGAAGCCGGGGAAGCAGGTGACCTGGTGGTCGTGACGATTCCGTTGAGGGCTTACCGCAGCGTGCCTGTCGAGCCGCTCGCCGGAAAGATCGTCATCGACACCAACAACTACTACCCGCAGCGTGACGGGCAGATCCCCAAGTTGGACGACGAATCGACCACGGTCAGTGAACTCCTCCAGAGCCATCTGCCGACATCCAAGATCGTCAAGGGGTTCAACAACATCTACTTCAAGCACCTGCTGTCACTGGCCCGGCCGGCCGGCGCGCCCGACCGCAGCGCCCTGCTGATCGCCGGAGACGACGCGGAGGCGAAAGCGACGGTGACTGCGTTCCTTGATGCGATCGGCTACAACACCGTCGACGCCGGTCCGCTCTCCGAAGGGTGGCGTTTCCAGCGCGACACCGCCGCCTACGCCACCCTGTACTTCGACCGGAGCCCGGATGCCGGGCAGGCCGGGGTCCCGGCGGGGGTGCCGGTTGGCGCCGCAGCGGTCCGCACGGCTCTGGCTGCTGCCCGCCGCTACGCCGACACCGGCGGAAACTGACCCGGACCGTGCGCCGCCGGGAGGAGTCGGCCGACTGCCCGGTGGCCACGTTCCACCGCCTGATCCACCGCCTGAGTCTCCTCCGCCTCGCGGTTCCCGACGACCGCCCGCGCGCGCTGTAACCGCGCACCGTCACTTTGCGACGGCACGGGTCCCGGTCGCGACGGCACAGGTCACCGGTCGCAACGAGCGGGGACCCCGCCCTCCCCACTGAGTGATCCACGCCCCTGCTGCCGGGTGTCCCAATGTGTTTGCCGAAAGCGATCGACCGCCCGGCAGCGGTCGGGGTGTGACAGGTGAGCGCCATACTGCCGAACGATGCGCCGAGCCGCACGACGATGCGGGTAGTACCGGTAGCGCACGGAAGCACAGGCGGCCGGGGCAGCCGAAGAGGTACAGACACAAAACGAAAAGGTGAAGAAGAGATAAGTAGTGTGTCACGATGCCGGTTCGTCCACGGCCTCACGGGGAAGGCGGGGGTGAGATGAACGGTGATAGACAGCGTAACGCCACGTCGGGTGACCAACTCGGTGAGCTTCCGGTGGGATACGCGGTAACGGCTGCTATTGACGCGCACGGCATCGTGACCGCGTGGAGTGACGATGCGTGCAGGCTGCTGGGTTACGCACCGGCTGAGATCGTCGGAACGACAGCGGTTGATCTTCTTGTGGGAGAGGTGCCGGGTCCGGCCCGGCGGGCTGTGGTGAACGGACAGGGCTGGGGCGGGTTGGTGACAGCACGTCACCGGGATGGTCATGGTCTGGCTGTGGGGGTGCGTACGCACCCGTTGCTGGACGCCGGCGGGAAAGTCACCCAGTGGTTCGTGGCAGCGGTCGCCGCACAGGACCCTCCGAAGGACACACAGGACCCGCACGAGGATGTAGATGATCTGGCCCTGCTGGACTGGGCGTTCACCCAGGCCCCGATCGGCCTGGCAATCACCGACACCGAGCAGCGGATCAGACGGCTGAACGCCGAAGTGGCTCGCATGCTCGGTAGCGCCGAGGACGACCTGCGCGGACGCTGGCTGATGGACGCCTTTCCCCACCCCGCCTACAACGAGGTACGGGAACATCTGCGTCAGGTGGTGGCGACCGGTGAGCCGGCCCACTACGAGACGTTCCGCCGGGCACAGAGCGAGTCCCGCAAACGCGCCTGGGCGGTCAGAACGTCACCGGTGCGGGATCCGGCCGGTCGGGTCCGGGGTGCGTTCACCGCGTCCCTCGACATCAGCGAGCAGTACTGGGCCCAGCAACGCCTCACCCTGCTCAACGAAGCCAACACCGCCATCGGCAGCACCCTGGACGTGGAACGCACCGCCCAGGAACTGGCCGACATCGCCGTCCCCCGCTTCGCCGACTGGGCCAGCGTCGACCTCCTCGACACCGTCTACCGCGGCAACGAACCCGCCCCCGGCGGCATAACCAGCCCGGTGACACTCCGCTGCATCGGCCACAAATCCGCTCTCTCCGGCGAACCGGAAGTCCCCATCGCACTCGGCCAGATCGGCACTTACCTCCCGGACTCACCCATAGCCCGCGCTCTCGCCACCGGCCACGCCATCCACCACATCACCACCCCCGACAGCGCCCCCTGGCAC
>NZ_CAAAFT010000477.1:0-5141 GCF_900634765.1 Candidatus Protofrankia californiensis
CCCTCCCTCAGCACCACCTGCGACCTCATCCTCAAAGCCCTCCTCCCCGACCGCCCCGCCGACGACGACATCGCACTTCTCCTCGCCCGCACCCACGCCTTCACCACCGGCCAAGTCGCCTCCTGGGAACTCCCCGCCGACCCCGCCATCGTCGCCTACGCCCGCACCCAAGCCACCCGCCAACTCACCGCATGGGGCCTGCAGGACGCCACCTACACCACCGAACTCGTCGTCAGCGAACTCGTCACCAACGCCATCCGCCACGCCACCGGCCCCATCCACCTCCGCCTCATCCAAGACCACACCCTCATCTGCGAAGTCTCCGACACCAGCAACACCGCCCCTCACCTGCGCCGCGCCCGCACCCTCGACGAAAACGGCCGCGGCCTCTTCCTCGTCGCTCAACTCACCCAACACTGGGGCACCCGCTACAACGGCACCGGCAAAACCATCTGGGCCGAACAACTCCTCTAACAAACCCCCGCGCCACCCGAACCTCACGCAGATGTCGGCCATACATGTCGACGATCCGCCCGATTGAAGATCAACCGACAGGCTCCGGCAGGCCCCTCACAACGACGGAGGGGTCGTGGCGAGGTCGGGACGTCGGCGGGGACGGATACGCCGGTCGAGAAAGCCACGGACCGCCTGGTCGAAGACCGAGTTGTCGTCGCCGGCGACCATGTGGTGGGCATCGGCGACGTCGACGTATTCGGCGTGGGGGACCAGCTCGAGGAAGCGACGGGCATCGTCGACGCTCAGCACGTCCGACTCGCCGCCGCGCACGAGCAGGGTCGGGATCCGCAGCGAGACGGCCGCGGTGTCGATCCCGGAAGTGATCGTACGCTCACGTTGGGATGGCTGATTGTTGGGATCACGCAGGAAGGCGGGGTCCCAATGCCAGAACCACCGGCCGTTGACATGACGGAGGTTCTTGCGCAGGCCACTGATATTGCGTGGCCGGGGCCGATGGGGGAGATAGGCCGCGACGGCGTCAGCGACTTCGTCCAGGGAACCGTAGCCTTCCGGCTTGGCCGCCATGAATTCGCGGATACGGTTCGTACCGGCGGGTTGCAGGAACGGTGAGACGTCAACGAGGACTATGCCGGCGGCGAGGTCGGGATGCTGCTCAAGGGCCACAAGCGAGGCGATGCCACCGAGGGATGCCCCGATGAGCACGGGCACTCGTCCCGTCCACCGCACGACCGCTACGACGTCGGTGGCGAACCGGCTCAGTGGATAGATCCCGTCGGGCGACCATCCACTGTCGCCATGCCCGCGCAGATCAATGGTGAGTGCATACCAGCCGTTGCGGGCGAGCGTGTGGGCGATCGTGCCCCAGGAGTGGCGGGTCTGACCGCCTCCGTGCAGGAGCAGTACCGGGACGGCAGCCGGGTCACCATAGGCGTCGCCGACCAGTTCGACCCCTTCGGCGGGGATGCGTACCGTCACCGGAGCATCAATGTCGGTGGTGACCCCGGCCCGGTCCGGCTCGTCGTCCGAGGACGGAATCGATTTTGGGTCGCACTGCACGCTTTGTCTCCTGCCCACGTACGCCTGCCCGTACTGACGCCATCAGGATACTGTTCCGTGTGTCCGGAGCCGGCCGGTAAAGATCATTCCGGTATGGGCCGGTATGCGAGGAGCAGCCTCCCTGAAATTCTCCCGAGATCTCACCTCCGTCCGCATCCCAGGCATGAATACTGCTACCGTCTCCCGCATCGACACTTAGGTCGATGCGGGAGAAACCGTCGTTATTCTCGGTGATTCCGACATCAGGAGGACCCATCTCCTCATCGACCTTGGAATCGTCACCGCGTCCGCTGTACCGTCGCCGCCGCGCGGCAAAGAACGCGTCGAGGCCGACGACGATAAAATGCTCTCCGCAAGCCGGCGGCCGCAATGGTCAGCTCGACCTGCACCGCCTTGACAAGACAGGCCGTATGCACGCCGATCTCCGTCGC
This sequence comes from Candidatus Protofrankia californiensis, assembly GCF_900634765.1. Taxonomy (NCBI): domain Bacteria; kingdom Bacillati; phylum Actinomycetota; class Actinomycetes; order Frankiales; family Frankiaceae; genus Protofrankia; species Candidatus Protofrankia californiensis. The sequence continues at coordinate 1,965 of NZ_CAAAFT010000477.1, forward strand.
GGCCGATCAGGCACGGGAGCCAGAACAGGATCTTTAGTTTCCGTCGTTGCCCGACCAGGGGATCGTCCAGCGGTAATCGATGTTGTCGTCACGCCGGGCGAAGCGCAGATCGGTGGACAGGCGCATCACCTCCCCTGTGACGTCCAGGGAGGCGTGGATGAGGTGCGAGTTGTGCAAAGTGATGTCGCCGGCTCTGCTAACGATGTGCATCCACCGCAGGCCCAGACGGGTGGAGACCCAGGAGAGGTCGTGGCTGATCGGCCGGGGATCGTCCGGACGGTCCGTCACCTTGCGCAGGGGCGCCAGCTCCTCACGGCTGAGCCGGTGTGAACCTTCCAGGTAGATGATGCCGCCGGTCTCGACCGAGCAGTCACCCAGCGGGATCCACATCGTCACCAACTGATCAGAGCCCTCGTCGAGGTAGTCGAAGTCGACGTGGGCACGAGTCGCACTGGACGACCCGCGGTGGAAGTGCCGTACGATATGCCGCGGCAGCAGGACCGCGGAAGCGCCCAGGAGCGTCTCGGCCAGGCGCAGCAACGTCGGATTCTCTATGAACCGGGTGAAGGCCGCGGAACGGACGAAGCTGTGGGCCGGATGACCCGGCCAGCCGTGCGGCGGAAGACCCGACGGTAGCTGCCCGGAGAAAACACCATGGACCGGCTCGGTGCCGGTCTTGAGGTAAATCGGATCAAATCGGGAGAAATAGTCCGCCCGCAGTGCGCGGACCTCGTCGGGATCAAGCGCACCGCGCAGGTGCAGATAGCCGTCGTCGTGGAACCGGCGTCGGAGCGCGTCCGGGTCGGACAGCAGCGGGGTACTGTCGCGCAGCAACGTGAAGCGGGCGCCGTCGAAGGGGATCGACAACCCGTTGGAAGTCAGTTGTGTCACGGCGACCGGCGTTTGTCTCAGCTTGTCATACCCGCCGCGGGCCGTCGGATCCAACCGCGCACAATGCTGGACGCCGACCCGATTAATGTAGTTCACTTCGAAGTTGGTTGACGAATCCGACGAAGCACTGGTGACAACAGCGAGTTCCCCCACTCCTGACCTTCCTCACACCGATGAGCGCAGCAGTGAACCATGTGATTTTAGGGGACGCCGTGCAGAAGAACGCTCGAATTGGGCAACTCAAGCGGAACCGAAGGGCTGGCGGGCGGAGCACGAACCGCAGCCCCGCCCGTCCACCGAGGAGACGGCAGCGTATGGCGCGGTGGCCCGCCTCCCGTAAGGTATCAAGCTATTCCAGCGGAGCATCCGGTCTGGGTGTCGGCCTGCGCGTTTGGCTCGTCGGCCCGGATAGAACGCCGCTATCCGGGGGGCCTGGTGTCGCCCTGCCGGCCTGGCGCGGATGCGGACCTGACAGATCGACTCCCCGACCTCCCTGACTTCCCTGACTTCCCTGACCCAGATCGGCTTCCGGACCCCGGCTCACTGATCGGGTGCCATTGCTCAGCGGTGTCCTAAACCCCGATGCTGTACGGGCTGTTGAGCCTTGCGTCGTGGAGCACCGCACCCCACCACGCGAGCTGATCAAGAAGGATCTTGGCTGCGCCGTTCGGTCCGTCAGGGTCGACCAGCCGACCGTCGGCGTCGAAAAGCTCCGGATATCTGTGGAAACTGACGGTGTCACGTACGGTGACTGCATGCATCTCGGCAAACACCAACCGCAACTGCTCAACAGCCCGTAGACCACCAGCGACTCCGCCGTAGGACACGAAACCGATCGGCTTGGCCTGCCACTGGGCGAAGTGCCAGTCGATGAGGCTCTTGACCGATGCGGGGAAACTGTGATTGTACTCCGGCGTCACCACGACAAACGCGTCCGCCGCATCCAGTTTCCTGGTGAGATCCGCCATCCCGGCCGGACGTGGGTACGCAGCCGCGGCCTTCGGCGACTCGGACGGAAGCACGAGCGGCAGGGGCACTTCCGCCAGATCAATCAGTTCCACATCGAACCGGCCGTGTTGCCGCGCCTCGCCGAGGAACCACTGCGCGACCACCGGGCCAAAACGCCCCTGCCTGACGCTGCCGAGTATCACGGCGAGCTTGAGGGCGTGACTGGACATCGTGACACTCCCTGTCTGTCGTTGACGTATGTGGACGGTCAGTCCGCCGGCGCCCACGGACGTCGTATGCGTAACGGCGGCCGGTACGGGTCAGCGCCCGACCACCGCCAGCCGGTCGGGTGCTAAGAGCGGGAACAGCAAGGACGTGGAACCATCGGATACATCGGCGTGATCGGCCAGACGCCTTGACGTGATGGTCACCTGAAGTAAAGTACAACGTGCATGGCAATTTTGTAAAACACAACGTGCATGGCAATACATGATCCACGCTCTGCACCCTGATCCCGGGAACCATGTTGACCAACACGTATGAGGAACAAGCCCGACCGCGCCGGGGCATGACACACAAACGCCAGGCCGTCATGCGTGCCGCCCGGTCGGTGTTCGGTCGCGTCGGCTACCTCGGGGCGAGCATCGACATGATCGCCGCAGAGGCCGGAGTGTCGACCCGTACGATCTACAACCACTTCGAGAACAAGGAACACCTGTTCGCCACCGTACTGACCGAAAGCTCACATCAGGTCGCGGCCGCCTACGAAGCGATCATCCAACGCCACCTCGGCGAGATCACCGACCTGGAGGCCGATCTCATCGCCTTCGGCAGGCAGTGGCTCAGGCCGCTGCCGGAGTTCGCGGACCATTTCGCGATCGTCCGAAGGATCAACGCCGAGGCGGAGCGCTTTCCGCGGGAACTGCACGAGGCCTGGCAGGAGGCCGGTCCTCTTCGGGTCCAGCACGCGCTGGCGGCGCAGCTGGGACGCCTAAACGATCGAGGACTGCTCCGGATCGAGGACGCCGAGTGCGCAGCTCAACACTTCGCGGCGCTCATCACGGCCAGGGTGACCAGCAGGACCCAACTCGGCGCGGTCCCGCTCGAGGATGCCGAGATCGAAAAGATCGCCACTGCGAGTGTTCACGCGTTTCTCTACGGCTACCTGTCCCGGGAGACCCCGCCAACCCGGGAGACCTAGCCGATGCCAGCGCCGGCCGCCCCGGCTCGGATATTCCTCAACCGGCGGACACAGGCTGGACCGTGGACAGCGTGGACAGCCCGGTGGCCAAGCCGGGCGCGGCGGCGGTTCCGGCGGTGAGTGCCGCGTTCGTGGAG
>NZ_CAAAFT010000477.1:5166-10430 GCF_900634765.1 Candidatus Protofrankia californiensis
GCTGGACCGTGGACAGCGTGGACAGCCCGGTGGCCAAGCCGGGCGCGGCGGCGGTTCCGGCGGTGAGTGCCGCGTTCGTGGAGGTACCGGAAAAGAATCCGGCAGTACTCTGGTACTAATTCGAGTACCAATTCCCTGGTCACCAGGAGGTCCGGATGCCCGCGGAGCGTCTTCTGCCCTCGGACGAGGCGCGCGAGCTGATCGAGCTCGCCAGGACAATCGCCGAGAAGGAGCTCGAGCCGCGGGTGGTGGAGTGGGAGGCGGCCGGCCGCTTCCCCCGCGACGCGTTCACGGTGCTGGGCCGGGCCGGGCTGCTGAGCCTGCCCTACCCCGAGGAGGTCGGCGGCGGCGGTCAGCCCTTCGAGGTGTATCTGCAGGTCCTGGAGGAGATCGCCTACCGGTGGGCGGCGGTCGCCGTCGGCGTCAGCGTGCACGCGCTGTCCTGCTACCCACTGGCCATCGCCGGCAGCCCGGCGCAACGCGACACCCTGCTCCCGCAGCTGCTCGGCGGCGAACTGCTCGGCGCCTACTGCCTGTCCGAGCCGCATGCCGGCTCGGACCCGGGCGCGATACGCACCCGCGCGACCAGCACCGCGGACGGCGGCTTCCTGCTGTCCGGAACCAAGGCGTGGGTCACCCACGGCGGAGTGGCGGACTTCTACACCGTCTTCGCCCGCACCTCCGACGACCGCTCCGGCGGCATCTCCTGCTTCGTCGCCGACGCCGCGAGCGACGGCCTGACCTCCCAGCCGCCGGAGAAGAAGATGGGGCTGATGGGCTCCCCCACCGCCATCATGAACTTCTCCGACGTCCGCCTGCCTGCCGACCGGCTGGTCGGGCAGCCCGGGCAGGGGCTCCCGATCGCCCTGTCCGCCCTGGACTCCGGCCGCCTCGGGATCGCCGCCACCGCCGTCGGGCTGGCCCAACGCGCCCTCGACGACGCGGTCGCCTACGCCCTGCAACGCACGAGCTTCGGCAAGCCGATCATCGAACATCAGGGACTCGGATTCCTGCTCGCCGACATGGCCGCCGCCGTGGAAGCGGCACGTGCCACCACGCTCGCCGCCGCACGCCGGCGCGACGCCGGGCTCCCGTTCTCCCGCCAGGCCAGCATCGCCAAGCTGGTCGCCACCGACGCCGCCATGAAAGTCACCGAAGACGCCGTCCAGGTTCTCGGCGGCGCCGGTTACACCCACGACTACCCGGTCGAGCGGTACATGCGCGAAGCCAAGGTCATGCAGATCTTCGAAGGCACCAACCAGATCCAGCGGCTTGTCATAAGCCGGCACCTCGCCCGTTCCTGACCCGCGGCCCGACCGGTCCGGCCGGCCTGGCGCCGTCGTACCACACCGTCGGACGGACCGCATCCCACGCCGTCAGGCGGGCCGTCCGAAATCCGTTTCCCGGACGACCCCGTGCAACAGCAACTTCGCGAGTTCGGCATAGGCGTCGGCATCGGAAAGGCCGGTGACACCCGCGATCTCACCTTGCTGAATGGCGACCATGGCGAGGGTCGCGACGTGCCCGACAAAGGACGCGTGCACATCACGGAAGGCCCCGCCGGCCACCCCTTCGGCGACGAGCATGCGGATCCGCGCCGCCGCGATCCGCGTGTTGAGCTCGTAGACGTCACGGGCTGGCGGGAAGGCCGCGAGGTCCCGCCGAAAAGCCTCGGACGCCGGTTTCAGCTCCTCCGCCACGGCAGCAAGGTAGGCACCGACCCGCTCACCCGGATCCGCGGCCTCGTCCACCCGCCGCTCCACCTCCGCCGCGGCGGTACGGAAGAAGTGGACGACGACCGCGACGGCAAGTTGCTCCTTGCTGTGTGCCAGCGCATAAAGGCTCGACTTCGAACAGCGCAGACGCGCGGCGAGATCAGCCAATGTGAAGTGCGCGAACCCCTCGCGCAGGAAAATCTCGACGAGCCGGTCGAACAGGTCGGACTGCCGGGACGTGCGGCGACCTCCGGGCTGTGGCCACAGCGGGCCGTCAAGTGGCACGGTCATGACCAGTACAACCTACCGGCCTACCGGCCCAGGCCGGAGACGTTCGGCACGGCGACGTCGTGGTCGCCCGGCCGGTCCGCGGCGGACGGGGAACGCCCGGGCGGGTCCTCGTCATCGCCGGCGACCGGCCGTGCTGCCGGCCGTTTCGGCCAGCGGCTGCCCACCGGCTCCGGGACGGCCGTCCCCGTCAGAATGATCCGGCAGAAACCGCGGGCGCGAGAAAAGCATGGTCGCGACCTTCGGCCGCTCCGGCTAACGCTGAAAATCTATTCGCTTCAGGCGCTGCGGATATATGCTGAAACGACCCAGGTCGTTGGTGCCGAAGAAATCACAACCGGACCCGATGCCGCCCCGCGCCGTCCCGCCGCTGAGGAGGGTGACGACCACATCGGCCTTGCCATTCGGGGCGAACTGGTCGTCCGAGCGCAGAACCTCTATGCTCCTCATTTTCTCGAAGGCGATGTCCTGTCCGCTGGACAATGTGATTCCGTGGCCCACGGAAATGCAGTAGGACAGCGTTTCGGCGCGCACCGAGGTAGCCACGCCGTCTATCGCGGTCAACACCGCGTTCGCCTCGGCCCAGAGCTTCGAAGTTGTTCCGGAAGTTCCAGACGTCCCAGAAGCTCCGGAAGAGGCGCTGCTCGAAGCCGAAGGGACGGCCGGGCTGGGTGAACCGGCCGACGAGCGATCGGTGTCACTCACCGATGAAGTGGTTGCGGTGTCCGTGGATAGGCAGTTGGCGGGGCTGGGGACGGCGGGAGACGTAGGACACGGCGCCCCGGCCTGTAGCGCCTCGGCCTGCGGGGAATTGTCGTCGCCGGTGAAGGTGGCGATGGAGATGGCCGCGGCAGCGATGGCGGCGAGGAGGAGGACGGTGGCGAACGCCCAGCGCAGACGGCGTCGGGGTACACGGGTCTGGTTGCCGTTCCCGGGCATGGCTGGCGACTCCATGGTCAGCGTGCGCGGCCAGGGAGGCTGCGCGCCGTGGCCGGCTCCCGGATCGGGATCGCGGCCACCGGTCTGATGAGAGGGTGGTTGCTGCTTGTTGAAAGCAGCGGCCGGCGGCGGTGGAGGCGTGGGTATGCGCCTGGTCGTGGGTGGCACCGGCCCGGTGGGCGCAGAGGAATGGCCGGCAGCCTCGCGGACGTCATCATCGAGGCGGAGCCGGATGCTGGAGCGGGCAGTCCAGTCCGGGCCGTAGGCGCCAGCGGCAGCGTGGGCCAGGTCGAGGGCGAAGGCGTGGGCGGAGGGCTGGCGGGCGGCCGGGTCCTTGGCCAGGGCGCGCAGGACCACCTCTGCGACCGGGGCGGGAACCCCGACCGGCGGCGTGGGGATGGTGTCGAGGTGATGCTGCCACAGTGCGCGCACTGGCAGTTTCGGGTCGAACGGCGCCACGCCGGCCAGCAGCTGGTAGAGCACGATCCCGAGCGCGTACAGGTCGGTGGCCGGCCCCAACCGGCCTCCTGTGATCTGTTCGGGAGCCATGTAGGCCGGAGTCCCCACGAGCGCGCTGGCAGTGGCCGCCGACCCTTCGACGATCTTCGCGATCCCGAAGTCGGTCACCTTCAGCAGACCCGTGGTGTCGAACAGCATGTTGTCGGTCTTGATGTCTCGGTGCAGCATCCCCTGGCCGTGTGCGCAGGACAACGCCGCGGCCACCGCCAGACCGACCGCGCAGGCATCCTCCTGCGGCAGGCCCACCCGGCGGCGGGTCAACGTCCCCCCGCCCAGCAACTCCATGATGATCAGATGCAGGTCGCCGGTCTCGACGTAGTCGTAGACCCGGACCACATGCGGGTGATCGATACCGGCGAGCAGCCGCGCCTCGGCGGCGAAGTCGGTGACCGCACCGTCATGGCCCGCGGCCAGCACCTTGATGGCCACGTGACGGTCCAGCCGGCGGTGCCGGCCCGCGAGCACCAGCCCGAACGCACCGGTACCGAGCTCGGCGCCCAGCTCGTAGGCGGGCAACACGGCGCCTATCCGCGCACGATCAACGATCACGGCTTGGTGTTCACCCCCGGACGGTACCTACTACCGCCCACCATCACGAAAACATCCATATCCTCAGCAGAAGCTGCCGCGATCCTAGCTTTGCGACGTCGCACGGCAGACAGAAGGTCGTTCGCGTGACAGGCCGGGAAGCACGCACCGTCGGATCCGTTCGACCCGCTGTTCGTCGGACCCTCCTGCTGGGGTCCTACCCGAGCCCGAGCCCGAGCCGGTGGAGGTCGTAGGAGGCGACCTTCCGGCCGAGTTCGGCGCCGATGACGTCGGTGCTACGGAAGTGGATGCCCGACCAGACCCGGGCGTTGACGTTGTCGTCGGTGGCCTGCCGCCAGGAGGTGTAGGTCCGGCTGACCCCGGGCGCGGTCGTGCTGGTCACGCTGATCGGCTGTTGCGGACCAGTACCGGTGAACGCCTCCAGCACCCGCTGGGCCGCACCAGCGTAGGTGGTGTGCCCGCTGGGGTATTCGGGGTGTGCGGGAGTGGTGATGAGCGGCGTCCAGGCCGGATCGGGCGCGGTGGTGGGGTCACCGTCGGTGTCGGCGACGCGGATGGCGGTGACGGGGCGCCACCGCACATAGATGTACTTCGCCTCGTAGACGGCGATCTGGGCATCGATCGTCACCTCGTGGAACGTGGCCACCAGACCGGCCCGCCACGTCGGCGGCCGTCCGCCGGTCTGGGTGAGCAGGCCACGCAGGATGGAGGTGTAACCGGCGAGGGAGGTCTGCGCCCAGAAGTTCGCGACGTCGCTCTGCTCCCGGGTGCGGACGGTGCTGTCGACGGCTCCGACCGCGCGGATCTCGGCGAGGTCGCTGCGGTACTGCGGTGATCCGAGGGGGGCAGGTGGTCCGGGGCGGAACCGGTCGGCCCGCCCAAGCAGGAACGTCCGTCCCCTGCCCTGGCCGGACTGCACCGCAGGGGCGTACGCCGGTGGCGTCGGACGCCAGACGCCCGGTGCCTCCGGCGGCGGGGTGTAGGGGACGTTCACCGATGCGACGTCGAGTCCGTCGCCGGCGCGTTCGGCGAGCAGCTTGCGCGCGGAGCGTTGGCCAGCGCCGACACCGGCAGTCTTGCCCTTGCCGTCCGGGACCTGGCCCAGCGTGGCGGCCAGCGCCGCGTCGAGGTCGGCCGTGCGCGCGGGAACCAGCGCGACAAGGCTGTCGTGGACGGCGGTCGCGACCGCGGCCGTGGTGAACGCGGCCGTGGTGAACGCGGCCGTGGTGAACGCGCGGCTGTGCGAAGCCGGCC
>NZ_CAAAFT010000477.1:10455-15490 GCF_900634765.1 Candidatus Protofrankia californiensis
AAGCCGGCCTGGCGGCGAGGGCACGCTCGGCAGCGAGCCAGCTCACCGCCCATATGCGGCTGTTCGTGACCTGGGTGGGCAGGGCCGCGGCGGCGACCGTGCGCGCTGTGACAGCGTACCAGTCGAGGACCACGTCATAGTCGGCGTTGCCGGCGTTCGTGGCGGAGCGCTGTGCGACCGCCGCGGTTCCCGCCGAGCCGGTGCCGGCGACCATTGCGGCGGTCAGTGTGGCCGTGACGACGGCGAAACGCAGACGCGGTCGGATTACGGCACGTAAAGAGAACACGATCGTCTCCGCGAATGAGGTAAATGGGCGCGTCAATGAAATGCGGCATTAATGGGTTGCAAAAAAGGCCGTTTATGGGTTACGGAAAAGGCCCGGTGTGTCGGATCCGGCGGGCCACCGGGTCCGGTAGCCGCCGCCGAGTCCGGTAGCCGGAGCGCCCGGAACCCGGCGGCAGGCGTTGACGGTTCAGAGTCCCGCCGATGTTTCCGCCAGTTCGGAGACGTACGGCCGGCCCTCCCGCCAGGCCGCCACCTGGTCGGGACGACCGAAGATCTTGAGATAGTCCTCGACCCCGTTCTCGATGAGTTCGCCCAGCAGCGCGGGTTCGAAGTCGGTGCCGTCCGCGCCGACGAAAGTCGGCAACGGCTCAAGCACGGTGTCGAGGCTCGGGTGGTAGAAGAGCCCGGTGGACTGCCGGGTCACTGTGCCGCCGGCCACGACCCGATGGCGAACGGGACGCAACCGGCCGTTGGTCCAGCGGGTGAGGATCGTCCCCGAGAACACCTGCAGTGCGCCGGGTACGACGGGCACCGGGATCCAGCTTCCGTCGGGTAGCTGCACCTGCAGCCCGGTGTAGTCGCCGCTCTGGTGCAGGATCGTCACGGCCGAGCCGTCCGCGTGCTCCAGCAACAGGAGCTTGTCCTCGTCGGACGCGGTGTCCGGATAGGTCCAGGTCGGGTAGTCGTTGACGAGGAAGCTGGCGTGGTAGGGCTCGTCGTGCGGGAAGCTGCCGGCGGGAAGGCCGAGGATCCGCTCGTACAGCCCCAGCACCCGCCGAGCCAGGCCGACAGCCGCGTCGGTGTAGGCAGAAGTGACCTCCCGCAGGCCGGGGTCCTGCTGCGGCCAGACGTTGGCGTGTTCATAGAGCCCGAGCCAGCGCCGGCTGACCCCGGCGGCGGCGGCGTCGGCCGGGTTGTCGAACTGGGCGATCCAGTACCGCTCGAGCTCGAGGCGGCCGAAGTCGTCGGGCCACTGGCGCCAGCCGCGGTAGGGATGCCCGGTGGGGCTGGCGAGCTTGGCCTTCTCAGCGCGGGGCAGCCGCAGGATGCGCCCGATCCGCTGTTCGAAGTCCTCGATCAGCTCCAGCGAGACGCCGTGGTTGACCACCTGGATCAGTCCGATGCTCTCAGCCGCGTCGCGGACCCGTCGCAGAAGGTCTGCGGGGGCGTCCTCGGCGAGGGCCGCCTGAAGGTCGATGACGGGGATCGTGTCGCTCATGGCAGATGTCCCTCCGGGGGGCGTCTCGGGATTGCCGGTATCGGGATGCTGAGATCGGGAATTGCCGGTATCGAGAACGGATTGCCGGGACGAGGTGCGAACGGACCGCCGGGCAATAGATATCGGGCATGGATATTCATAGATATTGAGGTACGGGGGGCCGGGGCGCCGGTCAGGACCAGGGCGTGCTGGGGCGCGGCTGGCGGACACCGTCCACGATCAGGTCGACCCGTTCGTTGAAGAACGCGACAAGACCGGCGATCTTCGGGATCTCCGGGATGGATTCGGCGTAACTCCACGCGATGTCGTCGATCCGTGTGCCGTCCGGCCCCTCGTAGGACCAGTACCGGGCCTCACCCTTGTACGGGCAGCGGGTGCGGGTCTGTGCCGGTGTCAGCCGGTCCCACCGCACATCGAGCTTTGGCAGGTAGTAACGGATCGGCAGCCCGGTCTCGAAGAGCAGGGTCGGGTGGTGGGTGTCGGCCAGTGACTCGTCGCCGACGCGGACCTCGACGTGCCGCGACGAGGGCAGCGCGTCGACGCGCTTGTAGGGGTCGCGGGGGTGGACGAAGACCTGCTCGTCCTCCTCGTACCAGGCGTCAACCCTGTCCCAGTAGAAGGCGACGTAGTCGGCGAGGTCGGCTACGTCGGGAATCGGCTCGGGATAGGCCCAGACCGCGTTCTCGGCCCTCCGGTCACCGACGGTGATGGTGAAGTAGGAGGCGTCGCCCTTGCGCGGGCAGCTCGTGTGGTGGTCGGTGGGGGTGAGCAGGTCGAACCGGACGTCCGGGCGCGGGAAGTAGTACACCGGCAGGTGCCCGGCCTCGAAGACGTACAGCGTCCGGATGCTGTCCGCGATGACCTGCCCGTTGAAGAACACCCGGACCCGTCGGCCGTTCGGCTCGGTCCGCACCGGGCGCAGATCGCGCGGCCGCGGTGAGAACGGATCCCGCTCGGTCGCCCCGGTGACGCGCTCGGTCGCCCCGGTGACGACGGAGCCGGTCGACGATCCGGTCGATGTCGTGCTGCTCATGTCCGGGCTCCCTGTCCGTTCGTCGGTGTCGTTGCATCGGTGCCGGCCGGGGCTGTTGACGTCTGCGCGGCGGCGAGGACGTCGAGCAGGTGGCCGGCGAGGGCCACAGGCTGCTGCGTCTCCAGGTCGCTGCCGCTGCCGCTGCCGTCGCCCGCCACGATCCGGGCGCGCGGCGCCCGGCGGGCCAGGACGTCGAGGTCGTCGGACGACAGCCATCCCGCACCGTGCACGACGGTCGGTGCCGCGCCCGCCAAGTGGTCCCACAGCGGTGACGGGTCGTAGGACGCCGCGGCGACGGCGGGATCATGGCGCCACGCCCACGAGCCGTCCGGTTCACCGACGGTGCCGAAGAGCACCTCGCGCCGCAGGAAACCCTCGGCACCCCGCAGGCCCCCGGCAGCCGAGCGGCCCTGGACACCCGAGGGGCTCCCCGCACCTGGCAGACCCTGGGCATCCGGCGGGAAGGTCGAGGCCAGCTGCCGTACGGCATCCGTCCGGGATGCGGGAGCATCGCCCACCGCCCGGCGCCGGGCGCGTCCGGCGCCGGGCAGGGTGTCGAGCAGGACGAGCCGGCGGACCAGCTCCGGCCGGCGAGCGGCGACCACCAGCGCCGTGAGCCCGCCGAGTCCGCTGCCGACCACCAGGCGTGCACGCGGGGCGAAGGACGCGATGGCCTCCCCCACCGCGGCTGCGAGCCGGGTGGGTTCGTACCGGCCGTCGCGTCGCCAGTTCGACCGGCCGTGGCCGGGCAGGTCGAGCGAGGCGGCCGGCAGGCCGAGAGCCAGGATCACGGCGTCCCACTGGCGCGCGCTGCGGCCGGCGTCGTGGACGAAGACGACCTGGGGCGGGCCCGGCCCCCACAGGACCGCGCTCAGGTGACCGCCCGTGGTCGGGTTGAACCAGCGGCGGCCCACCAGCGGGGGCCCGTGCCAGTCCAGGCCCGCATCCCCGGCGGTGTCCTCCAACAGCGTGAACTCGTTTTCCGGGTCGACGTCATCGAGCCGGTCAAGGTCATCGAGCCGGTCGACGTCATCGAGCTGGTCGAGGTCGCCGGCGGCGAGACGTTCGGACATCACACCCTCTCCTTCTGCGCAGCCGGCGGCGCTTGCGCGCCGGACCCGGCAGGCGGTGTCGACGGGGTCCTGGGCAGATCGGACGGTTCGAGGTGGCAGCGGACCGTGTGCACAGGTGCTCCGGGCGGCCCGGGCAGCAGCCGGACGGGAGGAGCCACCTGGTCACACAGGCCGTCCACCCAGCGGGGGCAGGTCCCGGCGAACCGGCAGCCGGCCGGCCCCACCGGATCCGGACGGCCGGGTACCCGACCCGGACGGCCAGGCGCCGGAGCCGGCGCATCGGTCCCGGTCAGGCTGTCGGTATACGGGTGGTGCGGGCCGGAGAGCACGGCGGAGGTGGGACCGACCTCGACAATCTGCCCCCGGTACAGGACAGCCAACCGGTCCGCCAGGTATCCCACGACGGCCAGGTCGTGGGAGACGAACAGGTAGGAGACGCCGTCGGTGTCCCGCGCGGTCGCCAACAGCTCCAGCACAGCAGCCTGAACGCTCACGTCGAGTGCTGACACCGGTTCGTCGCAGACGACCAGGTCGGGTTTGCCGGCGAAGGCGCGGCCGATGGCCACCCGTTGTTTCTGCCCGCCGGACAGCCGTGCGGTCCGCACCGGCAGGAGGCGAGGGCCGAGCTGGACCCTGCCGGCGAGGTCGGCGACCGTGCCCGATCCGCGCAGCGTCACCAGCGCCCGACGCAGCACGGTGGCTACGGGGTGTCGTGGGTTGAGGGTGGTGTCGGGATCCTGGAAGACCATCTGCACCCGGCGGCGGTCCTCGGCGGACCGGCGCGACAGCCGGGCTGGCAGGGGGCGCCCGGCAAGCCGGAGCTCTCCCGGACCGTCTGGTCCGAGACCCACCAGCGCCCGGGCGAGGGTGGTCTTGCCGCTGCCGGACTCGCCCACGAGCCCGAATACCTCGCCGTAGGCGATGTCGAGATCGATCTCGTCCAGCACCGGCGTCCGGCCGTAGCTGCGGGACAGCCCCCGCACGGACAGCAGCCGCGGGCTCGGGGTCGGGGTCGGGGTCGGGGTCGGATGATCTACTTCTGTGCCCTGCTCGGGAAGGTGCGGCGTCATGAAGCGGTCACTGTGGTGGCAGCGCACCGTGTGCCCGACCAGATGCGCGTCCAGCTGCCCGTCCGGGGGCTTGTCCGGCGGGACGACGGCGGGAGCGGCTGCGAGAACGGGGACGAGGGGTGGCTCCCAGGTGCAGCATGTCTCGTCGGCGAGCGTGCAGCGGTCGGCGAACGTACAGCCGCTCGGCCGTTCGGTGGGAGCCGGTGGCTGCCCCGGCACCGCCCGTAGCCTGCCCTCCCGGCGAGTGATCCCGACCGTGGGTGCCGCTGCGACGAGGCCGGCGGTGTAGGGGTGCCGCGGTGTGGTGAGCAGTTCGGCCGCCCGGCCCTCCTCGACCAGGCGGCCCGCGTAGAGG
>NZ_CAAAFT010000477.1:15546-16296 GCF_900634765.1 Candidatus Protofrankia californiensis
CTCCTCGACCAGGCGGCCCGCGTAGAGGACCCCCACCCGGTCGCAGCGGCGTGCCACGAGTGCGAGGTCGTGGCTGATGAGCACGACAGCGGCATTGATCTCCCGCCGCAGCACCTGCAGGAGGTCGAGGATCTCGCGTGCCACCGCGGCGTCGAGACCGGTGGTCGGCTCGTCGAGGACGAGCAGCCGCGGACGCGACGCGAGCGCCGCGGCGATGCCGACCCGCTGCTGCTGCCCACCCGACAACTGGTGCGGCCACCGTCGCGCGATCACGGCCGGCTCCGGCAGGCGCACCGCCGCCAGCAGCTCCAGGGTCCGCAGGCGAGCCGCGGCGCGTGGCAGCCCCTGCAGCCGGCAGGCTTCGGCCACCTGCGCGCCGACGCGGACCGTCGGGTCCAGGCTGCTTGTGGCGCCCTGGTGGACCATGGCGAACGCGGTGGCCCGCCACCGCCGCCGGTCCCGTTCTGACAGGCCGCCGACGTCGACGCCGTCCAGCCTGATGCTGCCGCGGTCGACCCGGCCGCCATCGGGCAGGACGCCGGCCAGCGCCGCCGCCAGGGTGCTCTTGCCGGATCCGGACTCCCCCACCAGCCCGTAGCTTTCGCCGGGAAGCACCCGCAGGCTCACGCCTTCGACGGCGACCGCCCGTGTGCCCGACGCCGGGTAGCTCACGGTCAGCTCGTCGACGACGAGCCCTTCGGCCACGCCCGGTTCGGGTACGCCTGCCGGTGCGCCGCCGGCTGTCGCCCC
>NZ_CAAAFT010000478.1:0-1914 GCF_900634765.1 Candidatus Protofrankia californiensis
GCCCGGTGCGCCCGGCCCACCCGCTGCGCCCGATGCGCCCGATGCGTCCAGCCCATCCAACCCGTCCGATACATCCGGTACATCGCCGGTTGCCGGCCGGCTCATCGCGCCGCCTCCTGTTCCCGCAGGTTGTCCGCGACCAGGGCGACGCCGATGACGAGGCTGGCGACGGCGAACGCCGGGAAAAGCACCGTCCACCAGGCGTGTTGGAGGAAGACCCGGTTGTCCGCCACGGAGGTGCCCCACTCCGGGGAGCCCGGCGGCTGGCCGAGGCCGAGGAACGACAAGGTCGCGGCGGCGAAGACCGCGTCACCGAGCCGGGACGTCGCCTCCACCAGCACCGTCCCGGCGACGTTGGGTAACACCTCGCGACCCAGCAGAGACGGGAACGGTTCGCCTCGCAGCCGCGCCGCCTCGACGTAGGGCTTCTCCCGCTCGACCAGCGCCGCGGCCCGCACGCTGCGAGTCACGATCGGTACGAAGAACACCCCGATGACGACGACCAGGGTGGTGGTGGACCTGCCCACCAGCGCCACCACGACCACCGCCCCGACCAGGCTCGGAAAGACGGCGAGCACGTCGACGACCCGCATGACGATCTCGTCCAGCAGGCCCCGCCGGACGCCGCACACCAGCCCGAGCAGGCTCCCGGTGCCCACCCCGACCGCGGTCGCCAGTGGGGCGACCGCCAGCACGGGACGGGCACCGGCGAGCACCCGGGCCAGCACGTCCCGGCCGAACTGGTCGGTGCCGAACAGGTGACCCCAGCCCGGCGAACGGAACCGCTCGGCCGGGTGCTGGGTCATCGGGTCGACGGGGACGAGATGCGGCCAGAACACCGCGACCACGGCCCACCCGACGAGCAGGACCGCACCCGCCACGAACGACGGCCGGCGCACCAGCCGCCGCACGACCCCCGGCCCGCGAGCCACAGCGGTGACCGGCGGTGCGACATCGGTGACGCTCACTGGGCTCACTGGGCTCACTGGTGAGCCACCTTCCCGACCCGGATCCGCGGGTCGAGCAGCGCGTACACGACGTCCGCGAGAACGTAGACGAGCATGCCCACGGCTCCGAGGACGATCGCGGTGGCCTGCAAGGTCGGCACGTCCTTGCTGGTCGCGGACGACAGCAGCAGGTCGCCGATGCCCTGGTAGCCGAACAGCAGCTCGACGGTGACCAGCCCGGCGAGCAGGTACTGCAGCTGGACGGCGAGCGCGCTCGTCACCGGAACCAGGCAGTTGCGCAGCACGTGCCCGCGCACGAGCTGCGCCTCGGACAGGCCGCGCACCCGCATCGCCCGGATGAACGGGCTGGACAGCGTCGCGACGGTGCTGGCCCGCACATGCCGGGCGACGTACCCGGCACATAGCAGGACCAGCGAGATCGCCGGCAGCAGCAGGTGTTCCACGCGGGTGAGCAGCCCCGCTCCCGAGGGTGCCTGAGCCGAGGAGGGCAACCAGTGCAGCTGGACGCTGAAGACCACCAGCAGCACGACCCCGGTGACGAACTCCGGAACGGCCCCGAGGCTCAGGCCGGTCACGCTGAGAACCCGGTCGAGCGGGCGTCCCTCCCGCAGCCCCGCGGCAAGGCCGAGCGCCAGCGCGAACGGCACGAGCAGGACGAAGGCGAGCAGGGCCAGCAGCAGGCTTTGGCCCAGCCGGTCCAGCGCCAGTGGACGGACCGCCACCCCGAGCGTGTAGGACTGCCCCCAGTCGCCGGTGACGAACCCGCCCAGCCAGTGCAGATATCGGCTGGGCAGCGGCTGGTCCAGGTGCAGCTGGTGGCGCAGCGCGTCCACGGACGCCTGGCTCGCTTCCGGGCCGAGCACAACCCGGGCGACGTCGCCGGGGATCAGCTCGGTCGCGGCGAACACCAGCAGGCTGACCGCCAGCAACGTGACCGGGATCGCCA
>NZ_CAAAFT010000478.1:2276-6889 GCF_900634765.1 Candidatus Protofrankia californiensis
GCTCGGTCGCGGCGAACACCAGCAGGCTGACCGCCAGCAACGTGACCGGGATCGCCAGCAGCCGTCGGACCAGGAAACGCGCCACGCCGGATCAGGCCCTGGTCACGGTCGTCAGATCCAGGAACCCCGACGGGTGCGCCCGCAGCCCCTTGACCCGGTCGGTCCGGTAGGCGCGGACCGCGCCGTTCCACACGCTGATGATGACCGGCACGTCCTCGTTGAGCGCCCGCACGATGATCTCCGCCTGCTTCTTCCGTTCGGCCGGGTCGGTGGCCGCGTCGTAGGCGGCGGTTGCCGCGTCCACAACCGGATTGGCGTATTTGGAACCGTTCCACACCCCCTGGCTTTTCACCATCGGGATGATGAACTGGCTCGCCGTGGGCCGGCCCGCCCACCCGACGAGGTTCGCGGTCGTGAACAGCCACGGGGTGTCGGTGTTCTGATCGCCCCCGTAGAACGCCCCGGAGGTCTGCTGGTCGAGGTCCACGGTGATTCCGACCTGTTTGAGCTGGTCCTGGATGACCAGCGCATAGGATTTGTTCGGCGGGTCGAAGCTGAGGGTGAAACGCAGGTGGTCCACGCCCGCGGCGGCCAGCAGCGTCCTGACCTTTGCCTCGTCCTTGGCGCGTTGCTGGAGATCGGTCGGAGCGCTGGAGAACGAGGGCGCGAAGAGATGGTCGTTGCCCAGGACGCCGACCCCGTTGTGCACGCTGGTCAGGACGCCCGGTCGGTCCAGGGCGTACGCGACCGCCTGGCGGACCTCCTTCTTCGTGAACGGCGGCTTGTCGACGCGCAGGGTGAACGCGATCAGACCGGTACTGTTGACCTTGTCGACGGCGATGGAGTTGCCGCCCGCGACCGGACCCACCAGGCCGGCGTCCGACAGGATCTGCCCGTCGACGGCGCCGCTCTGCAAGGCGAGCAGATCGGCCTGCCTGTCCTTGTAGAACGTCGCCTTGACGCCGTCAAGGTACGGTTTTCCGGAATCCCAGTACTTCGGGTTGCGGGTGAACGACGCGCCCGTGCCCGTGTCATAGGAATTCAGCAGGAACGGCCCGGTGCCGATCGCCTTCTGAGCGAATGTGCCCAGCTGGTAGTCCGACTTCAGGATGAGCGCGTTGTAGTTGCCGGCGGACACCAGATACGGGAATTCCGAGAACGGTCGCTCGAGGTGGAAGACGACCGTGTCGGAGCCCGCCAGCAAGACGCCTCCGGCCTTGAGCACCGTGTCGAACGCCGACAGCGCCGCGGACTTGTTCGCGGGATCGAGCAGACGGTCGAACGATGCCTTCACCGTGGCCGCGTCCAGGGGCGTGCCATCGGAGAAGACAACCCCCTGGCGAATGGTGAACGACCAGGTCCGGCCCGCGTCGGAGGAGTTCCACGCGGTCGCCAGCCGGGGCTGCAGCCGGAAGTCGGAGTCAAGCCAGATCAGGTAGTCGGCGACAAGCTGGACCAGCGCGATCGCGGTGCCGTCGTACATCGTCACCGGATCCAGCGAGGTCGGCGGCGGCGGAACGCTCAGGGTTACGGTGCCACCCCGCTTGCCGACCGCGGCCGAGGACGACGAGGAGGCGGTCGTGCCAGCGTCGCTCGTCGAACCGCCGCACGCCGCGAGGAGTGCGGCGAGACCACCGGCACCGGTGCCGGCCAGCAGACCGCGCCGGGTCAGCAACGCCCGCACCGGATGCTCGGCGGGCGCAGCCGCTATCCCGGCTGTTCCGATCGTCTGAGTCGACATTGTCCGAGTCGATGATTGTCTCACGAGGGTCCTTTGACGGTGGTTGAGCAGAGCGTGGTGGATCAGGACCTACGCCACGAACCCCCGTGTCCGGCGGCGGCCTGCATAGATGACCATGTGTGGCTCGGATGCGGCGGGAGATGGTAGGAAGCGCGGTGCTGGCAGTGAACCGCCGGGCCTGAGAAGGCCAGGCCGCACAGGCGAGCGCCGGTCAGCCGCGGTGACAGTGTCCGCAGGTCATCCGCATGAGGTCGATGTGTATCCGGGCGACCAGGAGAACTGTTCTCCACACGCCATCAACGGGACCATGGCCATCTTCACCAGTCAAGTGGGCAATACATGCCAGCGGCTCGCCGACTTCGCAAATACGGATGAAAATTGATTTGATCGACCGTGGATGCGGAAGAACCGTTCGACAGCGCCGCACTTCCACACCACGACAACCGGCACAGGACCTCGCGACCGGACCGCGCGAGATAGCACAAGTGCTACCGTTGACGGATGAGCGAAGTGGGACTGCGGGAGGTCCGGCAGAACGCAAGCGACCTGGTACGCCGCGCCCAGGCCGGCGAACGCGTGACCATAACCGTCGCTGGCCGGCCGGCGGCCGTCCTGGGCCCGGTCAGTCCACGCACCTGGCGGGGCTGGGACGACCTCGCCGACATCTTCGCGCAGCCGGTCGGCACCGACTGGGCGGAGGAGCGCGGCCTGCTCGACGGCTGCATCCTCGACCCGTGGGGGCGGAGTGAACCGGGGCATTCTTGACACCAGCGTCCTGATCGCTACGGACATCGACCCGATCCCCGGCGAATTAGCGATCAGCATCATCAGCATGGCCGAACTCCACTTCGGCGTTCTCGTAGCCAAGAACCCCGACGTCCGTGCCAGCCGGCTCGCCCGTCTCAGCTCCATCCAGAGACGGTTCGACCCACTGCCCGTCGACGACGCTGTCGCCGACAGCTACGGACGCCTCGCCACACGGGTCGTGCAGATCGGACGCCAGCCGCGTGCCCGAACCATGGACCTGCTGATCGCGGCCACCGCACACGCCCACGGTGCCAGCGTCTACACGCGCAACGCCGCCGACCTCGCCGGACTCGAGGAGCTCGTCCCGATCGTCGCGATCTAGAAGACCGCTGAAGATGTTGGTCTGTGGCTCCGTCGTTGACCTACCGACGCCAGAGTGGGTGTCGTGCAGGGACAGTGGGCCGGGCCGACGATCGGTCCGGACGTGTGGACCACCTGCCGGCAGCTGATCCCGGCCGGCAGTGTCTTCGCGTTCCTGGCCGAGCACCGGGAGACCCTGTTCCCCGCCGCGATGTTCGCCGACCTCTACTCCTCGACCGACGGCCGTCCCTCCATGCCCCCACAGGTCCTGGCGGCAGCGCTGCTCCTGCAGGCCCTGCACGGGGGGTGTCGGACACCGACTGCGTGCAGGAACTGCGCTGTGACCTGCGGTGGAAGGCCGCTTGCGGCTTGGGCCTGTACGACACCGCCTTCCACCCGTCGCTGCTGACCTACTTCCGTCGCCGGCTGGCCCGCTCCCTCCGGCCGAACCGGGTCTTCGAGACGGTCCGGGAGGTAGTCGGGGCCACCGGTGTGCTGCGGGAAAGGACCGTCGCGCTCTGGACTCCACCGTGCTCGACGACGCCGTGGCCACCCAGGACACCGTCACCCAGCTCATCGCCGCGATCCGCCGGGTGATCCGGGTGGTGCCCGGTGCCGGGGAGGTGGCCGCGGTGTGCTGCTCGGCGCACGATTACACCCGGGCGGGCAAGCCTGTCATCGCCTGGGACGACGAGCAGGCCCGCGCCGAGCTGGTCGACGCTCTGGTCGGTGACGCGCTGCGCCTGCTGGGACATCTGCCCGAGCAGGAACTCGGGCCGGCTGCTGCTGACGCGGTGGGGCTCCTGGCCCTGGTCGCCGGGCAGGACGTCGAACCCGCCGAGGGCGGGGACGGGTCCAACGGGCGGTGGCGCATCGCCCGGACCACCGTGCCCGACCGGATGGTCTCCACGGTGGATCCCGACGCCCGGCACGTGCACAAGAACCGCACCAGCTACCAGGACGGGTACAAGGCTCACCTGGCGGTGGATCCCGACACCGGGATCATCACGGCGGTGGCGTTGAGGCCGGGAAGCGGACCGGAGCATCACGAGGCCGTGGTCGCCGCCGACCTGCTGGCCGGGGAGGACGGGCCCCGCCGGGTCCTGGGGGACAGTCCCTACGGGACCGGTCAGCTGCGGGCCGAGCTGGCTGGACGGGGACACACCCTGGTGGTGAAGTGTCCGCCGGTGCGGCCGGCCGTGCCCGGGGGGTTCGTCCCGGAGGACTTCGTCGTGGACACGCAGGCGGCGGCGGTGACCTGTCCGGCCGGGCACACCGTGGGTCTGGGACGCCCGGATGGTCAGGGGCGTCGTCAGGCCCGGTTCACCGTCCGGTGTGCCGGCTGTCCGCTGCGGTCGCGGTGTACGACCTCGGTGTCCGGACGCAACGTCAGCGTCCATCCGCATCATGATGTTCTGGCTGCGGCGCGTCGCCGGCAGGCCACCGACCCGGCCTGGCGGGCCGAGTACCGGCGGTGGCGTCCTCCGGTGGAGCGGGCCATCGCGGGTGTGGTGGCCCGGGGAAACCGTCGGCTGCGGTACATCGGCAGGATCAGGAATGACGCGTGGTTGCACCGTCGTGCCGCCGCGGTGAATCTGCGGACTCTGGTTGCCCGGGGACTGTGGCATGACGGGGTGGCCTGGCGGCTTTCGAGTGTGACCTGATGGGTGCTTGTCCGGGCAGGTGACAGGATCTTCGGAGGCCTCTGAGGAGAGCTCCTTGTTCCGGTTCCGCGCTCTCGACCAACATCTTCAGTGGTCTTCTA
>NZ_CAAAFT010000479.1:0-5066 GCF_900634765.1 Candidatus Protofrankia californiensis
ATCTGTCGAAACGAACTGGACTCACACCCAGCGCCTACCGAGCCGCGTTCACTCGGCGCCCGGACCGAGAGGGGTCTGTTACATCCAGCGGAATCAAGACATGACAGGCCTCGTATTCTTCCACGAACGCATTCCCGGAGCTGACCATCCGGACGGAGCGGAAACGTTGTGGTCACGGCCCTGCCAGGCTCCGGTCCTCATCGCCCCTACAAGGGATTGAAACAGGTTCGGCAGAGGCTGAGGCTGCGTATGTGGGGTCCGGTCCTCATCGTCCCTGGGCGGGATCGAGATGGCCGACCGCACCACGGTGATGCCGTGACCGTGGTCGCGTCTTGGCCGGGGTCGTCGCGAGCGCACCACCCCAATTTTCATCGTCTGCAAGTAGGAGAACCCATCCATAGCGACTTCAGGGATGACCTGCGGTGCCTCTCACGGACCCATCTCCAGATCAATATCAAGATGATGATATGCGCATTGTGTACGCAAACTGCGGTGATCTGGCCGGAGGTGGAGCCCGGCTGCCTGAAATAATCCCCAAAGGACGGTTACTCTACATATTGATTGGAGATGAGAATCTTGGACGTAGATCCAGGAACGCTTGGGAGCGAGCGGTGCCCTGTGTGTTCGGGTGTGGGCGATGGCGCCGGCGTGGGTCGTTCTGTCGCGGATCCGCAGCACCATCAACCGGAACATGTTCCGCGTCAGCGCATACAGCGAGGAGCAGACCATGACCGCCCGGCTTACCCGGCCCGAGGTGGTCCCGCCACGGCAAAGCCGCAGGTCACCCGCCCGATCGAGGTTCTGGAGCCCTACCGGCTGTGACCCGCGCCGCAGCGATGGTGCGAGCGTGCCATCCGGAACCGACCGCCACCGTCACCGCGGTTGCGACCGCGCTCGCCGCCACGACCGGACGGTCCATGGCCGGCCTCGTCGCCGTCGCCTCCGCCGTACTCGCCGGCCAGCTCTCCATCGGGTGGAGCAACGATTACATCGACCGCGGCCGCGACGCCACGACCGCGCGGCCGGACAAGCCGGTGGCTCGCGGTGATCTCCCGGTACGGGCTGTCGGCCGGGCCGCACTCGTCGCGGCGGCCGTGTGCGTACCGCTGTCGTTCGCGTCGGGCCTGCCGGCGGGTGCGGCACACCTCGTGGGCGTGGCCTGCGGCTGGGCGTACAACCTGGGTATGAAGGCCACGGCGTTGTCCGTTGTCCCCTATACCGCGGCGTTCGGGCTCCTGCCCGTGTTCGTCGTCGCGGGTCTGCCGGGACATCCGGTGCCGCCGGTGTGGCTCGTCGCGGCCGGCGGCATGCTCGGGACAGGCGCGCACTTCGCGAACACCCTGCCCGACCTCGACGACGACGAGCGCACGGGCGTGCGCGGCCTGCCGCACCGGCTGGGCGCCCGTGCGTCCGGCCTGCTGGCCGCCGGACTGCTCACCGCCGCGTCCGCGCTGCTCACCCTCGGACCGTGGCCTCCGTCCCGCCCGGCGCTCGCCGGCTTCGCCGTGTGCGTCGGTCTGGCCGCCGCCGGGGTCGCACCCGGTGGTCGCCGGGCATTCCAGGTGACGATGTTGCTCGCGGCGCTCGACGCGGCACTACTGATCGCAGCCGGGACCAACCTGCGGTAGCGCCCTTGCGGTCGCGCGCTTCGCAGCCCCGGCCGGCGGCGCTGGACGCGGCCTCGGCGCGAAACCCGGCCCCTGGCCGCGCTCCGTGCGACCCTGCGTGCAAGAGGTGCGGATCGAGCATCCGTACGGAAGCGTTGAGGAAAGGCGGATGGTCATGCCGAACATGACGATCGGATCGTCCCGACGCGGCTTCGACGCCCGTCTGCCACACCGGCCGCGCAACGACCCCGAGCAGTACGAGGACCTCGCCGACGAATGGTGGCTGCCCGACGGCCGGTTCGCTGCGCTGCACTGGCTGGCCCAGGCCCGCGCCCGGCTGATCCCGGAGCCGCCCAGGGCCGGCGCGCCGTTGCTCGACGTGGCCTGCGGCGGCGGGCTCCTCGCCGCGCACCTGACCGGTTCCCTCGCCGGGTGGCGTCACGTGGGCATCGACATCTCGCCTTCCGCGCTGGCGTCCGCCCGCCGCCACGGTGTGGTCGGCGTCTGCGGAGACGCGTTGCGGCTGCCGTTCGCGGACGCATCCCTGCAATGCGTGGTTGCCGGTGAGGTGCTCGAGCACCTCACCGACCTGTCGGCCGCCTGCGCCGAACTGGCCCGGGTGCTCGCACCGGGAGGCACACTGGTCGTGGACACGCTCGCCGACACCCTGTTCTGCCGGATCACCATGGTCCGCCTGGCCGAACGGCTGCCGGGCGGCCCGCCGGTCGGCATCCACGACCCCGCGCTCTTCGTCCATCCACGCCGCCTGCGCGACCTGCTGGCCGCGCACGGTGTCGGGCTGACGCTCGTGCGCGGGCTGCGGCCGTCCGCCCGGGAGTACGCCCGCTGGCTTGCGTACCGCCGCCGGAGCGGACAGGTCCAGGTCGGTGCCGGCACGGCGGGCACACCTGCGGGAGCGGGCACGGTCACGATGCTCCCCACCCGATCGACCGCCGCTGTCTACCAGGCGGTCGGGGTGAAAGGCACCGTGTCAGCCGCCCGCACGTGAACCGGGACGTCCGGTAACCCGTGTCCGGACAGGGAACCCCACGCCCCACGCCGCCTCATCGCGAGCATCCCGATCATGCTATGCGCTGGCACGGCCCGGTCGGACAGCGCAGGTCCGGGCAGCGAAGGTCCGGTCAGCGCAGGATGCCGGTGTGGCCGAGGGAGTAACGGCCGGGCTGGGGCCAGACGCAGGCGCCATGCGGGCCTGGACCGACCTTGATCCGCGCCAGCAGGCTCCCGTCCTTGGTGGAAATCGCATAGACCTCGCTGTTGTAACGTCCGGTCAGCCACAGCACCGACCCGTCGGCGGACACCCCGCCCATGTCCGGGCTGCCGCCACCGGGGATCTGCCATTTTCGCTGGACCTGGCGGGTCGTGAAATCGACGACGGAGACGGAGCCCTCACCGCGGTTCGACACGTACATCGCGGTCGCCTCCCGGTTCGGGTAGAGGCCGTGCGCGCCCTTACCCGTCGCCAGGAATCCGATCTTCTGGAACCGCACCGGATCGACGAGGTGGAGACCGTTCGCCATCATGTCGGCGATATAGAGCACCTCACCCCGCGGATCAAGCTTGATATCCTGCGGCATGCCCTCGACCGTCAGGTAGCCCACGACCGACGGCGTCCGCAGGTCGACCTTGACCAGCTTGCCGGAGAACTCGCAGGTGGCAACGAAGAAGGAATTGTCAGCGGAGAAGTCGACGTGGTCGACGCCGGGGCAGTCGACCTTCACCTGCGTGCGCAGCTGCCAGGTGTGCGGGTCGTAGAAGTCCAGCCGCTGGAGTTCCTCGGCGACGACGATCGCGTACTTCCCGTCCGGGGCGAAATACATGTTGTACGGGTCGGCGACGGGGATGTTCGGCCCTTTGATCTTCCCGGTGGTCGGGTCGATCGGGGTGAGACTGTTACCCAGGTTGTTGGTCACGTACAGCGTCGACAGATCCCATGCCGGGACGACATGCTGAGGAGCACGACCGGTCACAAAATGGTCGATCACCTTGAAGGTCGCCGGGTCGATCACGTCGACGGTGTTGCTGTCGCTGTTGGGAACGTAGACCAGCTCCTTAGCGCCGCGGACGGCCGGGCTGAGCTGGTTCGCCCCGGCAAAGGCGTACACGTTCACCGGCTGCGCCCCACCGCTCCCCTCCGCGGACACCGACGGCGACGCCGGAGGGCCTCCCGGCGATCCCGAAGCCTTCGTCGGCGGCGAGACGGGTCCGGACGACCCAGCTCCCTCACCACAGGCCGCAACCACGGCAGCCCACAGCGCGACAATGACCACCAAGCGCAACGCTCGCGGCAGTCGGGCGTCATCGTACGTCCACACAGGGCATGCTCCGATTTCCGGCGGGTCCGGGGGGCGACAAGCGTAGTGGCGTCTGTATTGGTGACACCCGGCTATATAGGAGGCTATCCAGCCAGGGAGGTACGCATGGACGGCACCCGGTCGCAGGAAGTCGTCAAACCCACCGATCCCGATGTAGATCTGCATATTCCGGTACAACGCCCGGAGCTGCGCCGCGGGCCGGTTCCGCTGCTGGCGGTGATCGCGGCCGGCGGGGCGATGGGGGCATGCGCCCGCTACGGTGCGTCGCTGCTCTGGCCGACCCCGGCAGGCGCCTTCCCGTGGACGACGTTGATGGTGAACACGACGGGATGCGCAGCCATCGGGCTGCTCATGGTGATGATCGCCGAGGTGCGTGCGGTGCACCCGCTGGTGCGGCCGTTCCTCGGCACCGGTGTGCTCGGCGGGTACACGACCTTCTCCACCTACGCGGTCGACGCCGGACAGCTCGTCAACGCCAGGCGGGCCGGGATGGCGTTGGCCTACCTGGCGCTGACCACGGCGCTGGCGCTGGGTGCGGTATGGGCGGCGGCCGCGGCGGGACGATCGCTGGTGGCACGGTGGAACGGTCACTGATGGCACGGTGGGACGACCGCTGACGGCGAGGTGGGCGCGATGAGGCTGACAGGTCGGGCGCTGCGGTTGACGGTGTTCGTGGGGGAAGGCGACATGTGGCATCACCGTCCGCTGGCAACCGAGATCGTGCATCGTGCCCATGCCGCCGGGCTGGCCGGCGCGAGCGTGTTCCGCGGGCTGGAGGGGTTCGGCGCCTCGTCGATCGTGCACACCACGCGGCTGCTGTCGATGAGCCAGGACCTGCCGGTGGCGGTGCTCATCGTCGATGACGAGCCGCGGGTACGCGCGTTTCTGCCGCAGCTGGACGAGCTCGTCTCCGAAGGCCTGGTGATCATCGACGAGGTCGAGGTCATCCGCTACACCGGCCGGACGGCGGCCCGGTGAACTGGCTGCTGGTGATCCTGGGGGCGATGGCCGGCGCCCCGGTGCGCTACCTGACCGACCGGGCGGTGCAGGCCCGCCACGACATGCTGTTCCCCTGGGGCACGTTCACCGTGAACGTGGTCGCCAGCGGTGTCCTCGGCCTGGT
>NZ_CAAAFT010000480.1:0-583 GCF_900634765.1 Candidatus Protofrankia californiensis
ACCGAGATCAGCGGGGTGAGCCCGGCCAACGGGTCGGCCAGGGCGGCGGGGTCGAGGTGCGGTCCGGTGGTCGCGGTGCCGGCCGCGGTGGGCATGGTCATCGGGATACTCCTGTTCGGACCGGGGTGAGAAGGTCGCGGGCGGCGGCGATGGTGTCGGGGGCGGTGAACCGGGCGAAGACCTGGACCCGGACCCCGGAGAAGGTGGCTCCCACGGACAACCCGAGGGAGTTCGGGTTGTCGTAGTCGACGGTCAGCGGCAGCCCGAGCGCGCCGGCCACCGCGACGAGACCGGCCCGGATCACCGGCGCCTCGCCGGGGTCGGAGGGATTACCGGGGCCGAACACGTTGGCGGTGAGCGTGGGGCGGTCGCCGACGCCGGAAGCGACCAGGTACAGGTGCGCGCCGGTGGCGTCCAGGGCCTCACCGACCATGGCGAGCAGGGTGATCCCGGCCCGAAGGGCGGCGGTCTGACGCTGCGAGGAGGAACGGGCCTCGATCGTCGGGGCGTGCGACATCAGCGGGCACCGCCCTTCGCCTTGCGGCGGACCAGACCGGTCGGCCGACCGGTCCCGGTCTCCGGC
>NZ_CAAAFT010000480.1:608-2278 GCF_900634765.1 Candidatus Protofrankia californiensis
AGCGGGCACCGCCCTTCGCCTTGCGGCGGACCAGACCGGTCGGCCGACCGGTCCCGGTCTCCGGCATGACCGCACGAACCGCGTGGGTCAGTTCCTGCGCGCGGGTCGTGCTCAGCGGGATCTTCCGGGCCTGGAAACCGGCCTTGAGCGTCCGCAGCCCCCACCGGTCCCCGGCGGCCAGGGTCTCGGTGGCGACCTCCAGCGCGATCGGCAGCAGCTCGGCGAGCGGTGCCGCTTTGGGCCGACGGGGCCGGTCGGTGCCGGTCAGCGCCCGGTGCAGGTCCCGCACGGCGATCCGGGTCACATCCGCCACCCGGCGCTCCTCGATGCCGACGACCAGTGCCGTGGCCGCGACCGACTGGCCTTCGAGGTAGCGCAGCTTGATGACCTGCCGGCACTGCGGCGTCAATGTGGCCAGCGCCGCAACGAACGTTGCGGACAGGCCGGGCGGCGGGGTGCTGTCGGGGCGAGGCATGCTCGCGGCGAGCGTCGCCTTGCCCACGGTCTCCTCGTGCCGCCACCGCTTGCCGAAGTAGCCGTTGAGCACCCGGACCACCACATACCCGAGCAGCCAGTAGCGGAACGAGCCGTCGGGGAACGACCCGCCGTGGAGAAGCTCCAGCGCGGTGGTGAACACCTCCTGGATGAGGTCGTCCACGTCACCGGGGTCGACACGGCGGCGGTACAGGTGCGAGGCGATCATCCGGGTGTACCGGCGGTACAGCTCCGCGAACGCCGCAGCGTCCCCGGCCGCCGACCAGACCGCCAGCACCTCATCGGTGGTGTCCGCCGGTGCGGTGACCGTCTCCGCCGGCCCGCCAGCGTCCAGGAACACGGGCAGGTTGTCGGAGTCGTCAGGGTCCGGCGCCGCGGCCAGGACAGCGGGGCGCGTCATCAGCGGCCACCACCCGACGACTTCGCACCGTCGACGATCACAACCCAGCGGTCCGGCTCCGGGTCGTCCGGCAGGGTCGGCCACGGCCGGTCACTGTCCGCCCGAAGGCGTGACGGCACGGCAAAAACAGGAAGCGTCATGACGCCCCTTCCCACGAGCCCCCGGCCCCAGCCGGAGACGCACCAACACGGGTGCGGAAGGCGCCACGACGTGCACAGACGCTGTACGCTCAAAGAGCGATTCCGAGTCGCGTCCGGCCCGGTGTGGGTTGCCTCCCACCCCGGGCCTTCTTCATGTCCAGAAGGCCCAGCCGCCTCGACGGGTTGCCTCCCGTCTCAGCGTGGCTCGACAGTAGCAGCATGCCTTAAGGCATGTCCACATGCCCCAGGGCATCTCTTGGAAGATCTTTTGTGGGCATGCTCGATATGGTCTAGGGCATGTCCACGCCAAGCAGCCCGCCGTACACCCGGATCGCGGCATCGCTGCGAGGCAAGATCGAAGCGGGCGAGTATCCGCCGGGTAGTCGGCTCCCCTCACACCGCGAACTCGCCCGGACCTTCAACGCCGCTCAGGAGACGATCCGTCGCGCGATCGCACAGCTTCAGGCGGAAGGGCTGATCGAGACCCGAGGTCAGCACGGAACCTTCGTTCAGACTCGACCGTCGGTCCGACGCATCACAACCGACTTCTACCGGCGACGCCCGCCAGGCTCTACGGAGTCAACCTCCCCATTCGCCCGATCCGCCGCCGCGTCGGGCGGACGAGCGTCCTGGGA
>NZ_CAAAFT010000480.1:2702-3387 GCF_900634765.1 Candidatus Protofrankia californiensis
CCACAAGACGACGCGCGAGACAGCGGACGAGCAGGTTGCCGAACGGCTCGCCATCCAGCCCGGCGAGCCGGTGACCGTGACGCGGTACCTCTACCGCTATGACGGGACTCCGATCCAAACCGCCATCTCGTGGGAGCCCTCAGTCCTCACCGCGGGCACGCCGATCGAGTTTCCTGAGGAAGGCGCAGCAATCGGCGTTGTCGCGCGCTTCGATCTGATCGGCCAGCACATCGACTCGGTAGAGGAAGAGATCACCTCACGACCACCAGCAGCGGAGGAGGTGAGAGCGCTCGAACTACCACCGGGCGTCTCCGTCCTCTCGATGAAGCGCACTTACCGAGTGGGTGACAAGCCGGTCGAGACTGCGGACATCGTTATGGCCGGTCACCGATCCGTGCTCTCCTACCGTCTCGCCGTTACCTGAGATAGGGGCCGGACTGGTTACGCCGCTTCGACCTCGAACACACCTTCCGGCTGTTCAAACAGACTCTGGGCTGGACCGCGCCGAAGCTCCGCGACCCCGAAGCCGCGGACCGCTGGACCTGGCTAGTCGTCGCCGCCTACACCTAGCTCCGCCTCGCCCGGACCCTGACCGCCGACCTGCGCCGCCCCTGGGAACGCCCCGCCGGACCCGGCCGGCTCACCCCCGCCCGCGTCCGCCGGGGATTTCGCCACCTCCACCCGA
>NZ_CAAAFT010000481.1:0-2906 GCF_900634765.1 Candidatus Protofrankia californiensis
GTGGGGGTGAGCGCGCCGCGGCCGGGCACGGCGGTGACGTCCACCGCGGCGGACCGGCTGCGGCCATGGCGGTTCGTGCTGCTCTTCGGCGTGGTCAGCCTGCTGGCGGACTTCGTCTATGAAGGTGCCCGGTCGGTCACCGGGCCACTGTTGGCCTCTCTCGGCGCGTCGGCTGCCGTGGTCGGCGTGGTGACCGGCGTGGGTGAAGCCGCCGCGCTGCTGCCCCGGCTGATCTCCGGGCCGCTGGCGGAACGCACCGGCCGGTTCTGGGCGTGGACGATCGCCGGCTATGCGCTGACCGTCGCCGCCGTGCCTCTCCTCGGCCTGGTCGGCGTCCTGTGGGCCGCATGCACACTGGTGATCGCCGAACGGGTCGGCAAGGCCGTCCGCAGCCCGGCGAAGGACACCCTGCTCTCCCACGCGACCGCCGTCACCGGCCGCGGACGCGGGTTCGCCGTGCACGAGGCAATGGACCAGGTCGGCGCGCTCGCCGGGCCGCTGCTCGTCGCGGCCATACTCGCCGCAGGCAGCGGCTACGGCCCGGCACTGGGCGTCCTGGCGCTCCCCGGGCTGGTCGCGCTGGCCGTCCTGCTCTGGCTTTGGACGCGGGTACCGGACCCGGCCGGTTACGAAACCCCTGCCGGCTACGAAACACCCACCAGATATGAATCTCCCGCCGGTCACGGAGCCCCCGCCGTCCCCGCACCCCGCGCCTTGCCCGGCATGACGGCGTCCCATGCTGTGCCCGGCACGGCGGCGCCCCGGACGCGGCTGCCCCGCGCGTTCTGGGTGTACGCGGGTTTCACCGCTGCCACCACCACCGGGTTCGCTACCTTCGGTGTCCTGTCCTTCCACGCCGTTACCCGGGGGCTGCTGTCGGCTGCCACCGTTCCCGTCCTGTACGCCGCCGCCATGGGTGTCGACGCCCTCGCCGCACTCGCGACCGGCTGGGCCTACGACCGGCTCGGCCCCCGGGTGCTCGCCGTGCTGCCGCTGCTTGCCGCCACCGTGCCAACACTGGCGTTCACCAACACTCTCGCCCTGGTCGTCGCCGGCGCCCTGATCTGGGGAGCGGCGATGGGTGTGCAGGAGTCCACCCTGCGCGCCACCGTCGCCGATCTCGTCCCACCCGGTCGGCGGGCCAGCGCCTACGGCATTTTCGCAGGCGTGGTCGGCGCCGCCACCGCCGCCGGTGGCGGGCTGGCAGGCGCCTTCTACGACGCCTCGATCCCCACCCTGATCACCGTGACAGCCGGCATACAGGCTGCCGCGCTGCTCCTGCTCGCAGCCAGCCGCCGCACCCGCACCTGACCCTCCCCCGCATACACCTCCGAGCCCGACGCCCGTGCCAACAGCCAACGCCGCACCCTCCACCGCGGTGAGGGCCTGGCGTACATCCGCGGCAACACATCGAATTACACCGTGGTCTGTGCGTAGTGCAGCAGTCACAATTATGCGATCGTTGGAAGATGCAGCATGAGATGGAGTAGCGGCCGGAATCGTGATCACAAGGACAAGGGGCAGAAGCAAAAAGAGGACAACAGCCGCGGTAACCCCGGCTGGAAGGACTGCGGCCGGTGCGGCGGCACCGGCAAAGAACTCAAGGAGCGAGGCGAGGCAGATGAGGACGGTGTCTTCTCTGGCACACAGGAGCTCGACTGCTCCGCGTGTGGCGGCAGCGGAAAGCTACCGATCAGATGACTGAGCCTGTGCTCGCACCGCTTCTGGTACTCCGCTGTCCCGAGCACCGGGGGCGCCGACGCCTCTCCCCTGGAGATCCGCTCAAGGGTCCGCGACCAGGTCGCGACTGCCCGAATTGCCGCACCGTCTGGGCTGAAGGCCACGGTCCGGATGCGAAGCCTCCGCCGCTACCACCCTGGGAGCCCGGTCCGGTACACGGCCCATCCTGACGCAGCAGCACTGCCCTCCCGAACGGAGGAACTACGGCGTCATGCGATCGCGGAAGAGCCGGTGGGTGTCGGACCCCACGGTATACGGTCCTGACAGATGACGGACGATGACGAAAGACGCTGACGGATCCGAGGGAGTGCGATGGCCATGAACGACTTGCTGCTGCCGCCCGCGCTCGCGAACGTTGAGCTCTTCGACGCTGATCCTGAGACCGAACAGGCGATCGCGGAGGCGGACGAGGCTGTCGCCGCCGGCCGAACCATGTTCTTCGGCTCAACCGAGGAACTCGACGCCTACCTGCGTGAGATCACCGCAGACGAGGACCTGCCCCGCTCGGCGTAAACCACCGGAAGATCACGATATTCTGCCCGCCGTGCCCACGTATGAGACGGAAGAAGCCTTTTCTCGTGGTTACCGTGAGCTCACCCCGCTCAGCGTAAGAAATTCCTGCGTGCCCGGGATCTTCTGATGGCCGACATGAAGACTGATTTCGATCTGAACGTCATGGTGCGGATACCGGCTGCTCGGGCAGGGCGGGTTCGTTGGTCGGCTGGGTTGGGACGCCTGCGGCTTCCCGCATGGTCTGGGAGCGCGCAGTACGGTGACGGCGAGCAGGAGGCCGAATGCCACGCATCCTGCGCCTATTAGCAACCCGAGACGGCAGCCGCCGGCGAGAGCGTCGAGTGGGGTGCGGCCTTCCGCCAGGAGGCTGGCTGTCCGGTTGCTGGACAGCGTCCCCAGCACGGCCAGGCCGACCGCGGCGGAGACCTGCGTGGAGACATTGACGATCCCGGAGGCCACGACGGCGCGTACGGCGCTGGAGGCAATGAGGCTGCGCAGCCGCAGGATCCGCGGCGGAACGAGCGGGTTCGGTGTGCGCGATTCACAGACACGGGACGCAGAGCACCTTCAGCACGATGCGGACAACTTCGGGCGCAGGCATCCGGGCCGGCCCCGGGCAGACGGGCAGACGGGCAGACGGGCAGACGGGCAGA
>NZ_CAAAFT010000481.1:2931-7779 GCF_900634765.1 Candidatus Protofrankia californiensis
ACGGGCAGACGGGCAGACGGGCAGACGGGCAGACGGGCAATTAAGCGGAACTAAACTCCGGTTGACTGCTACCATCCGGAGGGCAATTCCGCTTGTCCGAGACGGAGATCAATGTCCACAGAACACGGCGACCGGCAGGTCACCATCGCCTTTACCGCGCTCACCCTCGGTGCCAGCGCCTACACGCTGTTGCAGTCGATGGTGCTGCCGGCCCTACCAGTCGTCCAGGAGGATCTGCACACCTCCCAGGCGACGGTGACCTGGGTGCTCACCGCCTACCTGCTGTCCGCCTCGGTCGCGACACCCATCCTGGGCCGCCTCGGCGACATGTTCGGCAAGAAAAAGATGCTCGTCGTCGTCTATGCCGCGCTGACCGCCGGATCGCTGCTGGCCGGGCTGTCGAACTCGGTCGGGCTGCTCATCGTCGCGCGGGTGATCCAGGGGCTGGGAGGCGGGATGTTCCCGCTGTCCTTCGGCATCATCCGCGACGAGTTCCCGGCCAGGCGGGTACCCGGTGCCATCGGACTGATGTCCGGCATGCTCGGCATCGGCAGCGCGCTCGGCATGGTGATCGCCGGGCCGGTGGTCGACCATCTGTCGTGGCACTGGCTGTTCTGGATCCCGCTCGTCATCTCGGCGCTCGCCACGCTGACAACGGCGCTGTTCATCCCGGAGTCCCCGGTGCGCAGCCCGGGACGGGTCAACCTCCCGGCCGCGGCGCTGCTGTCCGGCTGGCTGGTCGCGTTGCTGCTCGGACTGAACCGGGGCGCTGCCTGGGGGTGGACAGCCAGCGGCACGCTGGGCCTGTTCGTCGCGGCCGCGCTGCTGCTGGTGCTGTGGATACAGGTGGAGAATCGGTCCGCCGTACCACTCATCGACATGACGATGATGCGCATCCCGGCCGTGTGGTGGACCAACGTGGCGTCTCTGCTGCTCGGCGTCGGAATGTTCTCGACCTTCGTCGTCATCCCGCCGTTCCTGCAGGCGCCGCCGGAGGCCGGCTACGGCTTCGACGCCTCGGTCACCGTCTCCGGGCTTTACCTGCTGCCCAGTACCATAACAATGATCCTTGCGGGTTCCCTGATCGGCCGGATCGCAGCCCGGCTCGGGTCCAAGCTTCCGCTGGTCGTGGGTTCCCTGCTGGCCGCGGTCCCGTTCCTGATGCTGTCGGTCGCGCACCACGAACCCTGGGAGTTCTTCCTCGCCACGACCATCCAGGGCCTCGGTATAGGGCTTGCGTTCTCGTCCATGTCCAATCTGATCATCGAGGCCGTCCCGTCCGCCCAGACCGGGGCCGCGACCGGGATGAACGCGAACATCCGCACCATCGGCGGATCGATCGGGAGCCAGATCATCGCCAGCATCCTCGCCTCCGGAGCCCTGGCGAGCGGACTCCCGAGCGAGCACGGCTACAGCGTGAGCTTCGCGGTACTGGCCACATCCATGATTGTCGCTGCGGCGGCCGCCACGATCGTACCGGTGCGCCGGCGGCCCGCTGGCATACCGGCCGCTGGGACCGCGGCGCTGCCCGAGCCGCGCGGCGGCCCCCCGGTAACGGTGGAGTCCCGGTAACGCTGCTTTCACCCCGGGACCCTACTACCGTGTCGTCATGGGCATGACCGCGGAAACCTTGTCCGGTTCCGCGCCGGACACCGCAGGGCCGGAACGGCTGCGCTGCGACGCCGCGCGGAACCGGGAACGAGTGCTGTCCGCAGCGTCCGAGGTGTATGGCGAGCGCGGTCCCGCCTTCACCATGGAGGAGGTCGCCAGCCGCGCCGGAGTCGGTATCGGCACCGTCTACCGCCGCTTTCCGACCAAGGGCGCACTGCTGGACGCGATCGCCCTGCCCTATCTCGAACGCATCCTGAGCCTGGCCAGGGCCGCCGGCGAGCACCGGGAACCCGGCGAACGCCTGGAGACGTTCGTGCGGACGTTCGCCGAGCGGCACGCCAGCGAGAGGATGGGCAGCGGCCGGCTCTGGGACTCCACCCTCGGCCGGCCGTTGCGGGATGAGATCGCCCGGGTGGTGGACGGCCTGCTGGACGCCGCCCGCAAGGCCGGCCGGCTGCGCCCGGACGTCACCTACCGGGACGTCTCCGTCCTGTTGTGGACGCTGACCAGCCTGATCGACGCGACCGACCGCGTCGCGCCGACGGTGTGGCACCGCCATCTGGACCTGGTCCTCGACGGGTTGCGCCCCGACGGCCCACGGCCGCTGGCCACCCCGCCGACCGACGCGGAGGAGTGGGAGAAGGTGGTCACGAGCTCCGCCGCGCTGCGCCTGCGCTGACCCGCTCGCCCCCGAGCGGGTCAGCCGTCATTCAGACGGGCGGCGTCATCCAACGGACGGGCTCGTCAGCCCGCATCAACCACGATCTGCGAGAAATACCTCGAGATCTACAGGAAACACCTGCGGGAAACACTCTAGAACCAATCCAAACGAGGTTGACACACTCGCATCCGTCGTAACGGATTCGCCACACGGCCTCATGGTCATACTCTTAACCTTCGGCTGTTCGCATTCAACTGCGGCTAATCCGGCGTCATCTCTGAAGGAGCCGGAATGCCGACCGTTACGAAAGAATGATCATGACAAGAAAATCCACGGTATCGACAGGGATGCCGCGTAACCGGCGACGGCCTGCTGCCATCGTCGCAGCCTTGGCCACAGTGGGCATGGCCACAGTGGGCGTGGCCGCGGTGGCCATGCCCGCGGCTCAGGCGGCCGGTACCGACCTGGCAACCAAGGTTACGTCCAGGCCGCCGTCAACCAACGCCGCTCTGATCTGGAACAACGCCGCCGTCTCGGCGATCGAAACGGCCTCCCGCTCAACGTATCCCGCGGCCGGCTTTCCTCCGGCGGTCGGCGCCCGTGTACTGGCGATCCAGAGCACCTGCGGATACGACGCCTGGGCGGCCTACGACAAGAAGGCGGTCGGACCGCAGTTCGACGGCAGCCTTCGGCGCCCGGTCAGGGAGCGCACCATCGCCAACAGGTCCGAGGCAGTCAGCTACGCCTCCTACCGGGCGCTGGTGGACCTCTTCCCCGACCAGAAGGCGACCTTCGACCAGATCCTGGTGGGACAGAGCTACAGCCTGCCCACAAGCATCACCGACCCGAACACACCCGCCGGGGTGGGGACCGCCGCCTGTGACGCGGTTCTGTCGTTCCGGCACAACGACGGGTCCAACCAGCTCGGAAACCCTCCGTACTCCGACACCTCGGGTTATCAACCGGTCAATCCTCCGCAGCAGATCGACAACTTCGACCCGACCACGATCGTGGACCCGAACCGGTGGACCCCTCTGGTTGTGAACGGACAGACCCAGCAGTTCTACACACCGCAATTCGGTGCGGTCACACCGTTCGGGGTCGACTCCGTAAACCCGTACCTACCACCGCCGCCACCGACGTACCCCTCGACGGCCGACATCAACCTGGTTCTTGACTACAGCGCGAACCTCACCGACAAGCGTAAGGTGATCGCCGAGTACTGGCTGGACCACGACCAGACCCCCCCTGGCCACATCCAGAGTCAGGCGCAGTATGTCTCAACGCGTGACCGACACACGCTCGACGACGATGTGAAGATGTTCTTCGCGCTGAACATCTCCCAGGCGGACGCCGGGATCGTCGCGTGGAACGCCAAACGCGCCAACGACAACGCCCGTCCCATCACCTTGATCCGCTATGACAGGTTCGGTCAGCAGATCCGGGCGTGGGCCGGTCCGGGCCTGGGCACCCAGATCGTGGACGGATCGACGTGGCAGCCCTATCTGTCCACTCCACCGTTTGCCGCCACGGTGTCCGGGCACGCCACCTTTGCCGGTGCCGGCGCCGAATCCCTCAAGCTGTTCACCGGTAGTGACCGCTTCGGCGACTCCGCAGTGATCAAAAAGGGTAGCTCACTGATCGAGCCCGGTATCACGCCGGCAACCGACATCCGCCTGAACTGGCCGACCTTCACCGCGGCCGCGAAAGAGGACGGGATTTCCCGGCTCTACGGTGGCGTGCACTGGTCCTACGACAACAGTCTCGGCCAGGACGCCGGCCGCGACATCGCCCGCGCCGGCTGGCAGCGCGCCCTGCGCTACTTCCAGGGATTTCGTGGGTGAATCGGATACAGGGATTGCGTGGGTGAGCCGGATCCGACGCTGATCCCGTGATCCGGTTGGCTCCTGTTCCGCTGGGGCCGGAGCCAGCCGGAACCGGGTGGCCCATACCGCGCGGTATGGGCCACCCCGCTCGGCCTTTGCTCAGGCCCTCGTTCAGCCCCCACTCAACCTTCGCTCAGGCCCGGGGACGGTGTGGCCGCCGTCCGTGCGCCGCCGGACGGAAGATCACTTCCGCCTGAACCGACCGGCTGCGCCGGGCCGGTCGCCTGGGCCGGGTCAAGCGCCTGCACGGGAAGGGCCGCCTGCGCGGGAGCAGCCGTCTTTCGGCCGGGCACCAGGAAGGCGAACGGTACCGCGACGGCGGTGAACGCCAGCGTCCACCAGAACGTGTTCCCGAAGGCGTCCGCCAGCCCGGCCGCATCCACCCGGCCCGCACCGCCCCGGTCAGCGATCCCGTGGGACAGGACCACCGCGAGCACGGCAGTGCCCAAGGAGCCGCCGACCTGCTGGAAGATCCGCACCGCCGAGGTGGCGCGGGGAATCTCGTCCCGGTGCAGGCCCTGGTAGACCGCTGTCATGACAGGTATCAGGGCTGCCGCCAGTCCGGCGCCACGGACAGCCAGCGACAAGCCGAGCAGCCACTCGCTGGTGTCGGTGCCGACCTGGGTGTAGGCGACGGTGCCCAGCACGCTCAGCAGCAGGCCGACGAGGACGAGCAGCCGGGTGCTGCCC
>NZ_CAAAFT010000481.1:7905-8707 GCF_900634765.1 Candidatus Protofrankia californiensis
CCTGGGTGTAGGCGACGGTGCCCAGCACGCTCAGCAGCAGGCCGACGAGGACGAGCAGCCGGGTGCTGCCCCGGTCCGTGAGTTTGCCGACCACGACCATAGTGATCATCATTCCGAGCCCTTGCGGAGCAAGCAGCAGCCCGGCATCGGCTGCACTGCGTCCACGGACCTGCTGCTCGTACAACGGAAGCAGCAGCATCGCGCCGAACAACGAGACCCCGAAGAGAAACATCATCGCAGCCGAACCGGTAAAGGCCCGGCTCCGGAACATCCGTAGGTCGATGATCGGTTCGACGGCGACCCGCAGGGAGTGCACGGTGAACAGGACCAGCAGAACCGCACCGGCGACCAGTAGGACGATGACGTTCGCGTCCGCGAAGTTGCCCCGGCTGCCGGCCTCCGAGAAGCCGTAGACGACCGCCGCCAGCGCCGGGGAGAGCAGCACGAGCCCGCGAACGTCCAGCGGGTGCCGGCCGGGGGTCCGTACGTCGGGCATCCCCCGCCAGGCCAGCAGCAGGGCGACGAGGCAGACCGGGATGTTGACGAGGAAGATCCAGCGCCAGCTCAGGTTGTCGACGATCACACCGCCTATGACCGGTCCCAGGATAGGCGTCACCAGGGCTGGCACAGCGACCGCGGCCATCAGCCGCCCCAGCCGCTGCGGACCGGCAGCCTGAGCGAGAACGGTCTGCATCAGCGGCAGAAGCATGCCGCCGCCGATGCCCTGCAGGACCCGGAAGGCGATCAGGCTGCCGGCCGACCAGGCCGCGCCGCACAGCGCCGAGCCGGCGAGGAACAGCGC
>NZ_CAAAFT010000481.1:9379-10638 GCF_900634765.1 Candidatus Protofrankia californiensis
CATCCGCTTGCCGCCGAATCGCTCCACCGACCAGCCGGTCAGCGGGATCACCATAGCCAGGGCGAGCATGTACCCGGTGCTGACCCACTGGATCGTCGAGATTCCGACACCGAACGAGCGGCCCAGCGTGTTGATGGCGACGGCGACGATCGTGGTGTCCAGCTGCACGACCACCGCGCCGACCAGGATGATCCCGGCGAGGCGGATCAGCGCCGGATCGAGCCGGTCCTTTTCCTTTTCCTTTTCCTTTGCTTCCTTTGGCCGTCCGGATGCGGTGGACGTCGGGGTTTCTGCCATCACGAGCCTCCGGGAACAGCCGATGTTGGAACGTCCAGGCACGACGTAGGCGGACGGATACGCGACCGCGGTTGACGATACACCGTATCGGAAACCCGTACGGCGTACATCGACCGTGACAGCGTATCGATCCGTCGTACGCGGTATCGCCGGATCCGATCCGGCGATACTCTCGTTCTGTGCCCTGCGACCGCCATGCCGCGATCCGGGTGCCCGACGCCTCCTCGCAGGCCGTCCGGCGGCCGTCGGACGGCCTGTTGTGGACCCGTCTGGCCAAGGAGAAGAGGCCGGGGCTCACCCGAGAGTCGATTGTCAACGCAGCGATCACACTGGCCGACACCGAAGGGCTGGACGCGGTCTCCATCCGGCGGGTCGCGGCGGCGCTCAACACCCGTCCGATGAGCCTCTACTCGCACATCCAGCGCAAGGACGACCTCTTCGAGCTGATGACCGACGAGGCCATCGCCGACATCATCGTCCCAGACCCGTTGCCCGCGGACTGGCGGGAGGCGCTGTGGACCATCGCCCAGCGAACGCGCGCTGTCGCCCTGCGACACCCATGGATCATGAAAGCCAGGGGTTCCTGGCCGCGCCTGGGCCCCAACGCCATGCGTCACATGGAGCAGTCCCTCACCGCCGTCGCCGGTCTCGACGTCGACCGGCGCCGCAAGATCTGCATCCTCAGGGCCGTCGACACCTACACGGTCGGCCACATCGTCACCGAGCTCATGGAACAGGTCATGCCGCGGCGGGAGGGGGGGAGCGCCGCCGAGCAGCAGCAGTTGATGCAGGGTTACCTCCGCGCCCTCATCGACACCGGCGACTTCCCCCGTATCGCCGACCTCGGTCCGGATCTCCCGCTGCTGACGGACCACGGTGAGGCACAGCAAAGGTTCGACGAGGGTCTGGAATGGGTGCTGGCCGGCATCGCCGCGTCCCTTTCGGAGCTCCCCCCGACCACC
>NZ_CAAAFT010000482.1:0-3399 GCF_900634765.1 Candidatus Protofrankia californiensis
CGCCCAGACACCCCCCAAGCGGATGCCATGGAACAGACCAGCACGGCGGAACAGACCAACGCGGCTGACCCGGGCAGGCCCGCGATCATGATTGCACGATTCGCCGCCGGTGAGAACGCCGCCAACACCGCCGCAGACCGAACAGACCCGGTTCATAACCCGTAACGAGTGGCGGTCGGCCGGGCACGGAAGCTCACCTGGCCGCCTCCATCACGCGCAGGGGTCGCAGGACGGCACTCACCGCGACGTAGATCGCCAGCACCGCCGCGTGCCGCCGGAGAAAAGGGCGAGGTAGTTGGGCTGGCTGGGGTGGGCTATGCCGTAGGACGAGGTGATGATAGGCCCGCCGCTGTGCGATAAAAGCTCGGGTCAACGGGCGGGAAAGACGCTGCGCAACGCGCGGAGAACCTCGCCGGACGCCGCCTCGATGTTCCCTCTGGGAAACCGGATCTCCTGGATTCCGGCGAGGTTGGAAAACTCCTCGACGCCTTCTTCCCGGACGATGATTGCCTTTTCGAAACCCAGCCTGCCCTGGAACAGACCCGTCTCGTGAACCACGTTCTGGCGCGACCGGATTGTACCGAACTTCGTCTCGTCGTCAGCGGTGTGGACGAGCAGTGCAAAGTCCGCCTGCTGGAGCATCTCCCATACGACGTGCGCCGCCGACCGGCCGTAACGGAATTCGCTCTCGAAGGTCACCACCCGGAAACCGAACTCACTCACGTAGTCCTTGAGTACGCGCCACATCTGGCTCGGCCCGCCGTGTCCGATGAAGATCGTAGGTTGCGTCACGCCAGCCGTCCGTCCTTCGTCGGCCACCGTCGAACTCGAATCGTCGATGACGTCGAGAATCGTACGGGACATCCGTTCGTCCGGTAACTCGACGACCAACGTCGCTCGCGGCGGACGGAAGCGATAGTCGAAGGAAAAATCGAAGACCTCGTGCCGGGGCCCGCTGAGACTGATCCTGCCGTGCTTCGACTGCTCGGGGTCGTATTTGCTGAACCATTCCGGCCGGAACGCCAGCGCACCCCCCTCGAGGTCGGGCAGGCTGCGGACAACAGGCCGGGCCGGCATCCCCAACGGATAGAGTTCCAGAGCGACGACGGCGATCTCCACGTCATCGTGGCCGTGGTCGTCGTCCCACGCGTCCTTCACGAACTCGTACCACATGTCATAGGCGCTCACGAGCTGAGCGTCCGGCACGCGTACGGCCATGCTGGCATCCGCCCTTGGCATTCGGGCACGTCCCTTCCCCCGCTGACATCGGTTAGATTACTCGGCCGGCCCAGCGCCGGTGCACGCCGTGTACACCCGGTATAAACAACCGCCCGGCGAACACCGGTCGAGCGTCGATCCGGTGCCACAACCTCCGGGGGCACAACCTCCGGGGGCCATCTGGTGACCCGGAGACCCGGGCCTGTCGGACCTCTGGGCGGCCTGTCCCCATACCATCCCGATGGACGCTGGTCAGGCAGCGACAAGCACGCGAAGATGAGCGGGTGGTCATGTCGAGCAGGACCCAGCAGATCAGCGCACCCATCCCGAGCAACCTGAAGATCGTGGAACTGCGCGAGACCGACGAGACGGCGCTGAGGTCTTTCTACACGGAGATACTGACGCCGGCTTTCCCCCCGGACGAACTCATTACCTGGGACGAGTTGCACGAGGCGGCCGCCGCCGATCTGGGTCCCGGCGTACTGGTCCTCGATGGTGAAACCCCACTGGGAGGGATGCTGGGTGAGATCTATCCCCGTTCCGGGGTGCTCCTGCTCAGTTACATCGCGGTGCGGCCCGAGGCACGTGGTCAGGGCATCGGCCAGACGCTGCTCACCGACGTCATCCCCCAGTGGCGGGCAGCCATCCGGCCATCGCTGGTGATCGCCGAGATCGAGGATCCACGATTCCACCAGCCGAATACGTATAGCGACCCGGAAGCCCGGCTCAGGCTCTACCAGCGGACGGGTTCCACGCTGCTGCCCATGCCGTTCTTCCAACCGTCCCTGCGGCCCGGCGTACCGCGGGTGTTCGACATGTTGTTGATCTGCCCCGGTGAAACAGTGCCGGCGGTGCCGGCAAAGGTCGTGGGCACCTTCCTCGACGAATACTTCGAGCTGTGCGAGGGGGGCGAGGTGCTTACCACCGACCCCGAGTATCAGGCGCTACAGCGATTCTCCGAGGGGGACGACGACGGCCTGCTCCCGCTGTGGCCGCTGGACCGCCTGCCGGAAATACCGAGGTTCATCGAGGTCATTCAGTGACCCCATCCCTGCGTACCGCGCTCGCCGGCGGCGACCGCGCGGCCGTCAGCGATCTGATGGACACCCACCACGGATTTGCCGTCCTGCTCGCCGAAGCGGTCGGAGCCGGCAGCGCCACGGTGAGGGTGGTTGAACGGGCCTGGGCCGACACCGTCGCCGCGGTGGTGTCCGACGCGGGAACACCGGTCCGGGCCAGCCTGCTCGGTGCGGTCCTGCGACTGTTGCGAGAGGACGGCCAGCTCGACGAGACCGACACCCACACCGCGGCGCCCCCGCGCGCGGGCTTCTTTCTGCCGCCGGATGACCGCTGGGCAGGATGGTGGGACGTTGACGTGCCGTCCTGGCCGGCCGGACGGGTACCAACGGCCGAGCAGGTATTGCATGCCGTGCGCCGCCTTCCGCTGCGCCAGCGAACGCTGCTCATCCTGCGGGATTCGGCCAGGCTGTCGGCGGACGAGACCGCCGACAGCCTGGGCGTGGAACCGGACGACCAGGGCAGGCTCCTCGACGACGCCCGGGAGGCGTATGTGGCCTACCTCGACGAAGAGATCCTGGCCGGCGACGTCGGTGCTCCGGACGTCGCCGGTACTCCGGACCACGTCAGTACTCCGGACCACGTCAGTACTCCGGACCACGTCGGTGCTTTGGACGTCGAGAGCCGCGGCATCAGAGGCGAAACAGGGACGAGGGCGCTGGACATCAGCTGCGACGTCGTCTTCGACCTGGTGGGCGCCTGGTACGACGGAGAACTGACCGACAACGACCAGAACGCGTTTGAACAGCATCTGCTCTTCTGCCCGCCCTGCCTTGCCTACAGCGATCGGGCGCGACGGTCACTGACGGCGCTGACCGCAGCGGCCACGGCGACGGTTCCCGCGGGATGGGCGGACCGGGCCGCCGCCGCCCTGGAACAGGCGCGGGGTACACACCGATGAGCTATTACAAGTTTCTCCGTCCCTCGGGAACGAGCCCGTTCACCGGCTACGCCTGGGGTGCGGTGGCGGGAACATGGGTCGAGGCCGACGCCACCGTGCCGTGCAGGGCCGGCATCCACGCCTGTCGGGTGGAGGACCTGCCCTACTGGCTCGCCGAGAAACTCTGGCGGATCGACCTCGACGACCCGCTCGTCGTCCACGAG
>NZ_CAAAFT010000482.1:3424-6427 GCF_900634765.1 Candidatus Protofrankia californiensis
CACTCTAGGTAGACCGAATTACGCGGAACGCAGGGGTACGCAGGTCGAGGAATGGACGCGCGAGACCGCCCGGGAATTCAGCGTCGCCTGCGTCTGCAGGGTCGCCCATCATGCCGCGGCCGAACTCCGGGACGCCGACCTGCCCGCGTTGGCCGACGACGTCGAGGCCGCGGCAGCGGCCTTCGCCCGGAATGAAAAGAGCGACACGCTCGATGACCGCGCCCGGGCGGGAATCGAGGCAGCTGTCCGGAACCCGCATTCCACGGCCAATCTGCTGTCGGCATATGTGATCGATGCACTCGAATCATTCGTCACGGGCCCTCCCGCGGCTGTCGCCTACATCGGGGCACGGGCCGCCAACCAGCGCAGCGCCAACATCGGCGACGACCCCTATCTGGACGAACGCCGCTGGCAGGCGTTGTGGCTCGCGACCCGGCTGGGTCTCCCGGGGTTTCCGGCCGTGCGAGAAAAACCATAATCGCGCGGTCTTCGGTCAACCAAAATCCCCCACGCCCGAGGCCTCCCCGCGGCGCCGGCCGCACCGTGACCTCACCGCAGAAGGAGCAATTCGACATCGGCCTCCGAAGGCGGCTCGTCCTCGTCGAAGACGTTCCAGTCATCCATGAAGGCGGAGTCGGCGGACCTCAGCTCCGCGGGTTCCGGCCCGCGCGGAAACAGCCGGATACGTAACGCGGGTATGTCCGAACGGTCGAACATTCCGAGGAGATCATCATCGGCGACCTGCTCACCACCGGGGAGTAGGTCGCCGGTCAGTTCGGTTCGCCGTCTCGCTTCGTCGAAACCAGCACGGTTGAAGATCTCACACAAGCGGCTCACCGTCCGAGCGGTCATCTCCTCGTAGAACATCAGATTATACTCATCCGGAGGATGCGGTACGCCCATGAACCGGTAGGCGTGGACGACGGCGCGATGATAGTCGGCGAATGCCTCGTCGATTTTGCCGGATACCCAGTACGCGTCCGCCCGCGCACGGAAAAGATTCGCGATCAGCTCCTCGTCCCAGTCGTCATTTTCAGCAGCGAGCCGAGTCAGGCGCTGCGCCGAGGAGCTGGCATGGGTAATCACCTCCTCCTCCACCGCCCCCCGCTCCAGGGCGAGGTCGGCGGTTTCGAACAGCAGCCAGGTGACGATCCAGCCATCCGTGGGTTCCCCGAGTTCCTCGAACGCGGCCAGCGCCTCCTTGTAGTAGCGGTTCGCGGCCGGGTCGGCCGGATCACGGAATCGTCTGCTGTGCGCGAGGAATATCTTGATGAGACCTTTGACCCGCAGGAGGTCCCGTTCTTCTTCCACCGTGGTCCCAACCCGGGCGCC
This sequence comes from Candidatus Protofrankia californiensis, assembly GCF_900634765.1. Lineage (NCBI taxonomy): Bacteria > Bacillati > Actinomycetota > Actinomycetes > Frankiales > Frankiaceae > Protofrankia > Candidatus Protofrankia californiensis. The sequence goes on from NZ_CAAAFT010000482.1 coordinate 4,757, forward strand.
ACGGCCGAGCCCGCAGAGTCGCTGCACGAGCAGAAGCCGGCTGCGGATGTCGTTCCAGGGAGCGTCGGTCTTGAGGTAGCCAGGCGGATAGTGCTCCAGCACGAAGCCGAGCGCCTCGCTCAACTGGTCATCCGGGTTGCGTTCGGTCACGATCGCGACGGAACCCCCGCTCCCGGCAAGCGGGTTCTCCTGGTGCCAGGTACGTTCCCAATCCTCCAGCAGCCGCCGGTTGTAGTCGAACGGACAGTAGCATCCCCACCACCAGAAAGCTTCCAGGAACACGAGCGCGAAACGCGCCCGGGTGATCGTCCGGTTCTGGGACACCCGCCGTGCGTGAAACAACCACTCCCGCTTGTACGCCTGCCAGCGGGGGTGCTCGTAGCGATACCAGGAGCTGTACGTGCCGGCGGTGTTTTCATCCTCCCATTTCGACACGAGGCGGAAGTAGTGCTGGGCAGCACGTTGGTGCAGGTTCTGCCAGGTCCGGGGATGCACTGTCCGCAGTTCACGGCTCAGCGACAGACGGATGAACTCGTGCAGGCGGAAACGGTCGGACGGTTCGTAGGCGACGGCGAGCAGTTGTTCGACGATGCCATAGCCTTTGAGCGTCTGGATGACGGTTCCGACGTCGGGATATCCGTCATCGCCTTCCCCCAGCAGCTCCGCGAGCAACGGCTCGTCGAAGGTGTTGACCACGGCGCAGGCGTGGACGGCCTTCCGCAACCGGGCATCCTGAACCACGTCGACGATGAGGCGAACGAGACCGGCCCATTTTTCCCACGGGTCGTCGGGCAGCCGCTGAAGAGTTCGCCGCAGGTCGGACGCCTCAAGTTTGTCCGGACCCGTCTCGCTGACCAGGTTCGCTGCCAGCGACAGACCACCGGGATGTCCCACGGTGAAATCGTGGATGACATCGGCGACACCCGGGCGCAGCTCGCCACGAAAGGTCTGGTCGAGGTAGTGGACGACCTCGTCCCGGGACAGGTAGGGCAGCTGCCGCAGATGCCAGCGATCCGATCCCGGCGAGAATTTGTGCAGTGACGGTACCCGGGCGATGACGACCAGGGTGTTCGTCAGGCGCAGCGCCATACGCGCCAGCCAGTGCCCCATCTCGTCGTCGACGATACGTTCGAAGGAATCCATGGTGATGAGGATGTGCCGATGCCGGCTCCACTCCGTCCAGCCGCTGACGAAAGCGTCGTCAATGGCTGACTGGGACTGGCGGATTCGCGCCTTGACCGTCTCCTGATCGTCGCCTCCGGCCGGGTCGCGCAGACCTGTGGTTTCGGCTTTCGGCGCGCCGCCGAGCAGCCGTGCCTCGCGCTCGCACAGTTGGCGGAAACCATTGAACTCCCGGGCCCGGGTGCGATCGGTCACCCGTAGCATCAGCTCCCTCGTCCGGGCGAATGTCTCCCACAACACGGGGGCTGAGGCGCGGGGGCCGTAGGCGTCCCGGAATCCTTCGCGCCGGAACGCGGACATGTCCTCGTTGAAGACGTATAAACGGTTGGCGCCCTCGACCTGCCGGACAAGCTGCCGGATCAGCGTGGACTTACCCAGGCCGTGAACGCCGACAAAATCGATCACCGACCCTTCGCCCCGCGTCAGGAGCAGGCGTAGCGCCTCGGCCAACTCGGCTTCCCGCCCGACGAACAGGTCCATACCGTTCCC
>NZ_CAAAFT010000482.1:7095-8044 GCF_900634765.1 Candidatus Protofrankia californiensis
TCCCTCCGGCAGCAGTGGGTGGAGCTTCAGAATCTCATCACACGAGGCGCGGCCCCGGCAGTTCGCTTCAAGTGATCCCGGCGACCTGGGCCACCGGCAGGCAGAGCTCACCTGCTACCGTTCCGCTCAACCTGACCGAAAGGTTGAACGTGACGAAGAGCGCGCGGGGTGAGCCCCTGATCGTCATGGAGGGCGTCGAGAAGTCCTTCGGCGGTTTCCGGGCACTGCACGCAATCAACCTGACCGTGCACAGCGGCGAGGTGCTCGTCGTCATCGGTCCATCGGGATCGGGCAAGTCGACGCTGTGCCGTTGCATCAACCGGCTGGAGACCATCGACGCCGGCCGGATCACGATTGACGGGCAGCGGCTGCCCGAGGAGGGACGCGCGCTCGCACGGTTGCGGGCTGAGGTGGGCATGGTCTTCCAGTCGTTCAACCTCTTCGCCCACAAAACCGTGCTGGAGAACGTCACTCTTGGGCCGACGAAGGTCAGAGGAATCCCGCGGGAGGCAGCCGAGCGCCAGGGACGGGAACTGCTCGATCGGGTGGGTGTCGGCGTGAAGGCCGGTAGTTATCCTGCTCAGCTTTCCGGTGGGCAGCAGCAACGTGTCGCGATCGCCCGAGCACTGGCTATGGATCCGAAGGTGATCCTTTTTGACGAGCCCACCTCGGCGCTTGATCCGGAGTACATTGCCGAGGTGCTCGACGTCATGACGGGGCTCGCCCATGACGGCATGACTATGGTGGTCGTCACCCACGAGATGGGGTTCGCTCGGCGGGCCGCGGACCGCGTCATATTCATGGCTGACGGCGGAATTCTCGAGGAAGGCACCCCGGCGAGCTTCTTCGACAGCCCGCGGACACAGCGGGCCCGCGACTTCCTGGCTCGTGTTCTCCCTCACTGACGTCGCCTGCCTGCCTCCCTCCCGGTGGTCCTCCCCCCGCGTCC
>NZ_CAAAFT010000483.1:0-5676 GCF_900634765.1 Candidatus Protofrankia californiensis
CTTCAAGATCGTCGGCAAGCCCTTCACCACCGAGCCCTACGGTATCGGCATCAAAAAGGGTGACACCGCCTTCTGCCAATTCATCGACGAGCAGCTGACTGCGGCGTCGGCAGACGGGCGCTATGCCAAGGCGTGGGAATCCACGGCGGGCAAGGTCGCCAAGACCACGCCGACCCTGCCCACGCTCGCCCCCTGCTCCTGATCACCATAACTTCGTGACCCCGCAACCTTTGTAACCTTGCAGTCTCCTGAGCCAACGCCACCCCGGGAGCCGCCATGGATGTCATCACCGACAACCTGGGCCTGTATGCCGACGGCCTGTTGGGAACATTGAAAATCTGTGGTCTGGTTGCCGTGGCGGCGTTGCTGCTCGGGATCGTTCTCGCGGGATTCCGGGTGTCGCCGGTGCCACCCCTGCGTGCCGTGGGCACCGCCTATGTCACGCTGGTCCGCAACTGCCCCCTGACAATTGTCCTGTTCGCCTTCGCCTTCGGCCTGCCGGAGGCGGGGGTCAATGGCTCGTACTTCACCTTCGGGGCCGTCGGGCTCACCATCTACACCGCCGCATTTGTCTGTGAGGCGGTACGCAGCGGAATCGGGGCGGTGGAAGCAGGCCAGGCGGAAGCTGCCCGCTCGATCGGCCTCACCTTCGGCCAGTCGTTACGGCTGGTCGTCCTTCCACAGGCGATCCGGGCGGTCATCCCCCCGCTGGGAAATGTCGCGATCGCGATGGTGAAGAACTCCGCGATCGTCGGTGCGTTCGGGGTCGGCGGCGAGCTCTACAGCGTCGCGAGCACGCTGAACGGCGCGAGGGGTGAACCCGCGTTACCGGTCTACTCCGGCGTCGTGATCGGATATCTCGTCATCATCATCCCCGCCGGCCTGCTCGTGCTGGTGGCAGAGAAACGGTTCAGGGTGACACGGTGAGCGGCTCGGTTCTTCACGATGCTCCGGGCCCGCGCGGACGCCGGCGTATCGCCGTTGCCAGCGCCGTCGTCAGCCTCGTCCTGATCGGCCTGGTGGTGCTGGCCGCCCGCCGGCTGGCGGCCAACGGACAGTTCGACAGCAGCAAATGGAGCCCGCTGTTCAACCCGGGCGACGAGGACTTCCCAGACCTGTGGCGCCTTCTCGGCGGCGGCCTGCTGCACACCCTGACAGCCGCTGCCCTGGCCATGTCCTTTTCCCTGGTGTTCGGTGTTCTCATCGCGACGACCAGGATCTCCGCCGCACGGTGGTACCGGTGGGCCGTCGTCGGGGTGGTCGAACTGCTGCGCGGTGTACCCGTGGTCATTGCGATCTTTTTTGCCGCACAGGTTCTCCCGGCCTATGGATTCAGGCTGCCGCTGCTGTGGTACATCGTGATCGGTCTGACGGCCTACAACTCGGTGGTCATTTCCGAAATCGTCCGGGCGGGCATACTCGCGGTACCGAAAGGGCAGACCGAGGCAGCGTCGGCCCTGGGTCTCACCCGCGGCCAGACACTGCGGATCGTCCTGCTGCCGCAGGCATTCCGCTCGATGCTGCCGGCTGTGATCAGCCAGCTCGTGGTGATTCTCAAGGACACCTCGCTCGGAGCTTTCATCTCCTACGAGGAACTGTTGCGCCGGGGTCTGATCGCCATTCAGACCCTGCGCAACCCGATCCAGACCTACCTGGTCATCGCCGGCATCTTCATACTCGTCAACTACCTGGTGACCAGGTTGGCGACCTACCTGGAGGCGAGGCTGTCCGGCCGGGTGGGGTCACGTCCCCGCGAAGCCGCGACGCCATGACAACAGGCTCCTTTCCAGAAACCGGACGATGCCGTCGCTGAGCAGTCCCAGCAGTCCGTAAATCGCGAGACAGAGAACGATGATGTCGGTCCGGTTCCAGGCCTGCGCATGGTTCAGCAGGTAGCCGATGCCGCGGTCGGTGTTCACCTGCTCGGCGAAGACCAGTAGAAGCCATGCCACGCCGAGTGCCCACCTCAGGCCCACCAGGAAGCCGGGCACCGATCCCGGGACGATGACGCGCCGGATGAGGCCCTGCCGGCCGAGTCCGAAGATCATACCCGCTTCGACCAGTTTGGCGTCGACGCCCCGGATCGCGGCGAACGTGTTCATATAGATCGGAAAGACCACACCTATGACGATAAGGAAGATCTTAGCTTCCTCCCCGATTCCGATCCAGACGATGATCAGTGGAAGTAATGCGATGACCGGGATCGTCCGGAGGAAATTCATGGACGAGTCGACGACGTCCTCACCCAACCGGAAGAATCCCGCGACAACCGCCAGCGACAGACCGATGGCCACGCCGAACAGAAGTCCCCAACCCACTCGGTAGAGTGAGCTGCCCAGGGCGTCCAGCAGCTCACCGCTGCCCCACATTTCCCGCCCCGCCGCCAGTACGGCGCCGGGTGAGGCCAGCGATCGGCTGCTGACGATCCCGAAACTCGTCACCAGCTGCCACGTCAGGTAAAGAAGAAACGGGCCGGTGAGCCGGCGCACCCATCGGGGTATTTTCCGTCGGCCCCGGACGGTACGCCACTGCCTGCTGTGGTCCCGCGACGCCGGGACGGCCCGGTGGGTGCGCTCGGCCGTTGTGCCGCTGCCGTCGCGGTCACCTGTCGTCGCCGTGGACTCACGTGAGATGGTTTCGGTCATGCGCTTCCCTTCCGTCTGGTCAGGTCGCTGGGACGGCAGTGGAAAGGGGCGCGCTGAACTCCTTGTCGACCGCCGCGTCGAACTCGTCGTCGACGTTCAGGGCCTTCGGCAACTCGCCGACGCCGATGAGAAGCCTGGCCTGGACCCGCTGGCTCTCGACGAAGTCGTCCGGCACCGGGCCGTAGCGGGTTGCCGGCAGGCTGGCGAAGTACTCCGCGGAAGCCGCCGGATCCTGATGCAGCTGCTTCACGTAGTAGGCATCGACCCAGCCCGCAGGATTTGCCTTGGGCCAGGTGGACGCCTTGGCCAAACGGACCAGAAAGTCCTGGATGACGGCCCGCTTGGCCGGGTCCTTCAGGGAGTTCTTGGCCGCCAGGATCACACTGTACTGGGGTATCGGTTTGGTCTCGACCTCTACTACGTCCGGATTCTTTCGGAAGTATGTCTGGATGAACTGCCGGGTGTAGACGACCGCGTCCACCGTCCCGGATTCAAGAGTCGCCAGCAAGCTCGTGCCGGGGATGTTGACAGCAGTGACGTTCTCCTGCGTGAGCCCGACGCTGTCGAGCTGGTTGAGCAGGTATCCGTGCAGCGACGTGCCGGTGGTGAACGCGACCCGCTTGCCCTTCAGGTCGGCCACGGTCCTGATACCCGACTGGCGGGTAGCGATGATGGTCTGGCTGTTCACCGTGGACTTGGAGATCGCGACGACAGTGACGTCGGCGTGCGCCGCGTTCGCGAACAGCACCGGGGTGTCACCCATCGTTCCGATGTCGATCTTGCCGGCGCTGAAGGCCGCGTTCATGTGCGGACCGTCGGCGAAGGTGTTCCACTGCAGGTCATAGGGGGTTCCCTGGCTCTGCCCGGACAGCTCCAGGGGCAACTGGAGTCCTTTACTCTGGTCGCCTATCCGCAGCGTTAACCTGTCGCCCGCATGCGTCCCCGCGGACCCGTCGCGCGAGGACGTCGAGTTCCCTCCGCATGCGATGCCGGCGACGGCTATGAGGGCGATGAGCACGGCGGACAGCGGAGCCAGACGCCGCATGGGCCGTCGCCGGTAGGACATCAGGTCCTCCACATGAGAGGTCGTCCGGAGCAGGTGTGAGCACGCGATCCGGTGCGGTGATCGGCAGCTGGTCGGCCGTGGCCGGCGACCTTGCAACGGTCGTCCGACCACGGCCGGTGTCATGCGGTGAGGCGCCCGTGCGCCCGACCGCCAGCCGGTCAACCGGCGGTGACAATCAACCTACGGTGACAATTAACCGGCGGTGGCAATCAGTTCGCGAGGAACGGCTGCCCGGCCACGAGTTCCGCCTGCCGCCCGTCGACCCCGACCGGGATGTCCCCTTCCAGGGTGATCCGGTACAGCACGCGGTCGAAGTCGAGGTGGTTGAGGTCGGACGGGCCCAGGTGCGCGGTCGCCCGGTTGTCCCAGAAAGCGACGTCACCCGGGCTCCAGCGGAAGCGCACCGTGTACTCGGGCCGGGCGATCTGCTCGTAGAACAGGTCGAGAATCCGATAGCTCTGACGCTGAGAAAACCCGATGATCTCGTTTTCCCCGGAGGTGAAGCTCGGGCTGACGAAAAGCGCCCGCTCGCCCGTTTCAGGGTGCACACGAACCACCGGGTGGATCGCCGCCAGGGGATTTGACGCGATCTTCTGCCCATAGGCGGTCCCCGCCAGGAGCCGGGGGTTGAAGCTGTGCTTGGCCCGTAGTCCGTCGGCGAACTTACGCAGCTCCTCCGGGAGGCCCTGATAGGCCGCGACCAGGTTGGTCCAGGCGGTGTCACCACCGTACGGGGGGACGATGTCGGCGCGCAGAATCGACCCGGCCGGCGGGTTCACCAACGCCGTGACGTCGGTGTGCCAGCCATTGTCGTAGGTGGCCCTCCGCTTGCCGAACTTCTCCACGTAACGGCGGCTGTCGATCGGCAGAATCTGCGGGAAACCCTCGGGTGGGGCATCCTCGTGCGGGTGGGCGGGAGTGATTTTACCGAACCTGGACCCGAAGGCGATCTGCTCGGCGTGACCGATGGACTGGTCGCGGAAGAACACGACCTTCCACCGCAGCAGTGCGGAACGGATCTCGGCGATCGCGGCGTCGTCGAGATCCCGGCTCAGGTCGACACCGTGAATCTCGGCTCCGGTGTGACCGGAAAGAGGCCGGACATCGATGCCCAGCTGTTGAGCGGTACTTGTCATCTCTGTGTACTCCAGACTGGTTGGCGTCAAGAGCGCGCGACCATGTTTTTCGCGTGCTCGAAGGCCCCGAGAAACCTACGTGGCCGAAAAGCACGCGACCATGGATTTCCGCACTCGGAGGCCGGCTGCGGACGGACGGGGCACGGGCAGGTCGACAGTTCCTCCGGGGGAGATCGACCTCTGACACTGGTTGTTATGACAGCACCATCCAGGCGGTCACGGAATCCAGGTGGTCATGGAACGAACAGCGGATTTCGGCCGTGGCCGACCCGTCCCGGAATGACCCGTTCCGGAATGACCCGTTCCGGAACAATTCCGGCCCGCGCCGGCGTGTTCTCATGCATGCGCGAACGGATGATCCGGCCGGCGGAATACGAGCAGCACGGGAAACGACGGCAGTAACCGGTGACCGGCCGGAGTCACCCGAAAGGGCGCCGCGGCGCCATGACTCCACCGCCTACAAAAGAATCAACAACACCATGTCGTACGACGGGCGGAACAGCGGCGGGCGGCATGAATACCGCACTCAGGCAATACGCGCCCAAGCAATGTACACCCAAGCAGGGCGGGCCCGATGTTGCTCATGTTCCAATACTCATACCGCCGACCGGCCGGGTCAATGTTTACCGTTCGAGTGAAAATAACTCAGTCGGGGAGCCGGCTGCCCGGGGTGGCACGTGCCGGGCTCAGGCTGCGCGGGCTGCGATGGACGGCGTCCAGCACGGTTGCGCTCGCCGCAACTGCGAGGCTCTGCGGACCGAAGCGGGTGGGCAGCACGATGCGTTCAGGGCTGTCGCACACACGCGAGTGCGCCGCGATCTGCTCGTAC
>NZ_CAAAFT010000483.1:5836-6863 GCF_900634765.1 Candidatus Protofrankia californiensis
CTCGTACAGGTCGGTCAGCAGATCCGGCAGGAAGATCGCGGCGGCCTCGGTGAGTACCAGCACCTCCGGGTCGATCATGTCCAGCAGCAGGGCCACCACACGACCGATGACACGCAGCCGGTCCCGGAAGAGTGCCAGTACGCGGGGGTCCCCACAACGGGCCGCGTCCAGCAGGGTCCACATGTCGGGCTTCGAGATCATCCCTTCCCGGAACGCCCGCTCTACCAGGACCCGTTCCGAGATGGCAGCCTGCACGCAGCCGGACCGCCCGCAGGGGCAGCTCACCGACCTGTCCGCCAGCGGCAGGTGGGCGACGTCCCCGGCTCCGGAGTGCGGGCCCCAGTGCACCGCGCCACCGGTGGCGATCGCCGCGTCGACGACGTTCCCGACGAACAGGTGCACCAGACTGCGTCGCGCCCGCGGGTCCCCGAACATGATTTCTGCCTGGGCGAGGGCGCGGGCGTGGCTGTCCACATGGACCGGCAGGCCGGTCGCCGCGGCAAGCACCTGGCGGACCGGTACGTCGCGCCACCCCAGCAGACCATGCTCGATGATGACGCCACGCTGCGGATCCACCCATCCGCCGGTGACCACCCCCAGACCGAGCGGCCTGTTGCCTCGGGAGTGCCGCGCCACGAAGCCGGGAAGGTACTGGCTGATCTGCCGCAGCACCTCGTGTGCGACACCCTGGTGCGACACGTTCTCCTGGGCCACGACCTGGCCGCGTAGGTCCACCAGACCGAAGGTGATGGCGTGGACCGCAATGTGCACCCCGCAGGCGAGGTGACGCTGGGTGTCGATATCCAGGGGGACGAACGGCCGGCCGGCACGCGGTGGGGTCGACAGCGCCGGCAGTTCGCGCAGCAGCCCGAGAGAGATCAGATCCGCGGTCTGCCGCGACACCACGGCCGGACTCAGCCCGGTCGCACGACCGATGAGGGTGCGCGCCACCGGTCCGTGATCCAGCACGGCGCGCAGCACCGCCGCGGCGGAGCCCGTCGTGTCCGAATGGCCCACGGTCGTGGAC
>NZ_CAAAFT010000483.1:6888-9071 GCF_900634765.1 Candidatus Protofrankia californiensis
ATCCAGCACGGCGCGCAGCACCGCCGCGGCGGAGCCCGTCGTGTCCGAATGGCCCACGGTCGTGGACTGCGCCGGGGACTGGTTCTGTACCGGCACGGCTGTCCTCCTCGCGCTGCGGTGATGCACGCAGACGCAGCAAGGCTGCGGATGTCGTCACGGCCCGCGTGGCAGGCAGACGTACGGACTCACGTCGCCTGTTCCGCGGGGGGATCAATCGATGGAGTCGACGCCCAGGTCAGGACTGACACCCCTCCCAGCGCCACCTGCGGGAGGACGGGGGAAGACAGGCATCCGAGGGGCCTGGGCACGCCGAGAATCCAGCAGCGGCATCAGGCAGGTAGACAAAGCGCGCTCGCCACACGACGGAAGTCGACGTGTGCACGGCAGACCAGATAGGTGTGCCGGCTCATGCGGTCGACGGTAGGCAACACCCGGATGCTTGTCAACCAGCCCAGTGGGGAATGCCTGTCCGCATCCTTGGTGTCGACCGTCCGGCCGCTGCCAGGGGCGGCGGGACTGCCGGGGCCGGGAGCACAGCCGGGAGCACAGCCGGAGTTACCGTCGGGGTCGGCGTCGGCGGACCTTGCGACACTGCGTCCCCGGTCGCCGGTCGCTTAAAACCTCCACCCACAGACGTGCCGGATCTCTACCAACAGACGTACCGGCCAAACAGGCCAGCAACGACAGGCTCCGGCTCGCGCACCACAGCTGGGTAAAGCCACCGATCAGGAATTCCACCGAGTTTTCTCAGCAAATACCAAGGCTCCTCCGGGAAGCTGAGGCGCGCTGATCGCGGTCGGCAACTGATCGTGGCCAGCATCGGCCGTGGTTATTCCTAGGTTCCCGAAGGCCTCCGAGCGCACGAAAAAACCATGATCGTGCACTCTTTGGCCGGCTGGATGCATAAGCGGGTCCGCCCCGTCCGTCGGGGCTTTCGGAGGAGTGGATGCAAATACGGCGTGCGCGCCCACGGATCGGACGCAGGACGCTCGCCCTGGGGGCGGTGGCTGTCGTTGTGATCGTGGCGGGCTCCATAACAATCGGCCTGGCGGTTTCCTCATCCGCCGGCAGTAGCAGTCCACGCCTGGTGGCGGCAGGTCTCGGGACGATCCGGCAGGCGGTTTCGGCCACTGGGGTCATCCAGGCCGCCCACCAGGCCGATCTGACCTTCGGCGTGTCAGGCAGGGTCACCGGCGTTCCGGTCACCGTCGGCCAGCAGGTCACGGTGGGGCAGGCGCTGGCCACGGTCGACTCGGCCGTGCTGGTGGCCTCGGTCGCGCAGGCCGAGGCCACCGTGGCCACCAGCGAGTCCCGCCTGTCCGCGGATCAGAGCGCCGGCGCGTCCGACGCGCAGCTGAACGCGGACAACCAGGCCATCATCGCCGCGCGCAACGGGCTGGCCGCGGCGCAGCAGTCGCTGTCCCAGGCGACCCTGACCTCGCCGATCGCCGGTACGGTCGCGGCCGTCAACCTGACGGTCGGCCAGCAGGTCTCCGGTGGCGGCGCGACCGCGTCCGGCGGGACAGGCGGCACGGGCAGCGGGGGCGGTGGCGGGGGCTCGGCGACGGGGTCCGCTTCGACCACCTCGGCGTCGTCGGCGCAGGTCGTGGTGGTCGGCTCGGACGGCTACAAGATCGCGGCAGGCGTCGACGACACCCAGATTGGCGAGATCAAGACCGGGAACCAGGCGGTTATCACCCCGAACGGCGCCACCACGACGGTGTTCGGGACGGTTTCCACCGTCGGGCTGCTCCCGACCCAGAGCTCGGGAGTGGCGACGTACCCGGTGGCCATCGACGTCACCGGGACCCCGGCGGGATTGCATCTCGGGGCCAGCGCGCAGGTGCAGATCATCGTCCGGCAGCTGACCGACGTCCTGACGGTGCCGACCACGGCCCTGCACTACGCCGGCTCCCAGGCGCAGGTGTACCAGCTGGCCGGGAGCCAGCAGGTACCCCGGGCGGTGACGGTAGGTGTGAGTTCCGGTGGCGTCACGCAGATCACCGGTGGGCTGGCGGCCGGCGACATGGTGGTGATACCCGAGTCGGTCTCCTCCGGACGCACCGGTGGCGGCGGGGGAACCCCGAGCGGCCGCCCCGGCGGGTTCGGTGGTGGCGGCGGTGCATTCGGCGGGGTGGCGGCGGATTCAGCGGGAGCGGGTTCAGCGGTGGTGGGTTCGGTGG
>NZ_CAAAFT010000484.1:0-10264 GCF_900634765.1 Candidatus Protofrankia californiensis
GTTCGGTGGGGGCGCCCGCGGTGGCGGGGCGGGCTGAGTCGTGACCGAGACCGGATCATCCTCCACGGAATCACTCTCCGCCGCAGGATCACTCTCCGCGGGATCGCCGGCCAGCCGGCCGCCCGTCATCGAACTGGACGGTGTCCGCAAGACCTACCGGACCGGCGCCTTCGAAGTGGAGGCGCTGCGCGGTGTCAACCTGCGTATCTCCGAGGGCGAGTACATCGCGATCATGGGTCCGTCAGGGTCGGGCAAGTCGACCCTGATGCACATTCTCGGCTGTCTCGACGTGCCCACCACGGGCAGCTACCGTCTTGCCGGCGAGGACGTCAACCAGATGCCAGAGGAGGATCTCGCCGAGATCCGCAACCGGCGGATCGGCTTCGTCTTCCAACAGTTCAACCTGCTCCCCACATTGTCCGCGTGGCGCAACGTGGAACTGCCGTTGTGCTATGCCGGGACGGGACGGGCGCAGCGTCGCGCCCGGGCGATCGAGGCGCTGGAAAAGGTGGGTCTGCAAGACAGGATCGCCCACCGCCCGAACGAGCTGTCCGGCGGCCAGCAGCAACGGGTCGCCGTCGCCCGTGCGCTGGTCACCGATCCCGCGCTCATCCTCGCCGACGAACCAACCGGCAACCTCGACAGCGCGTCCACCCAGGACGTGCTCAGCCTGCTCAATGAACTGCACGCCTCCGGTCGCACGATCGTGCTCATCACCCACGAGCCCGAGGTCGCCGCCACCGCCGGCCGGGTGGTGCGGATCCGCGACGGTGACATCCAGGACGACACGGGGCCTGGTCACCAAGCCGGCTCCGCTGCCGGTACCACTGCCGGGCCCGGCTCCGCATCCGGTACCGCCGCCAGGTCCGGGAACACCGGCACCGGGAACGCGGTCCGCGGCGATTCGGCCCCGCTCACCTGGGAGGTTCGCCAGTGAGCTGGCTAGAGACGCTACGCATCGGACTTGAAGCGGTGCGTACACATCGGTCGCGTTCGACTCTGACCGTCCTCGGGATTCTCATAGGTATCGCCGCGGTCATCCTCACCGTCGGTCTCGGCCAGGGCGCCCAGAACCAGGTCCGCGACCAGATCAACTCCCTGGGCAGCAACCTGCTCGTGGTCACGCCGGGCAGCACCACCAGCAGCAACGGCATCCGGGGCGGCTTCGGCTCGGCCTCGACACTGACCGTGCAGGACGCCGAAGCGCTGGCCTCGAAGGACGTCGCTCCGGACATCGCCGCGGTCGCGCCGGCCAGCCAGCGCAGCCTGTCGCTGACGGCCGGCACGTCGAACTGGACCACCACGGTCGTCGGAACAACGCCCGACTGGCTGTCGGTCCGGGCCCGGAAGATCAATTCCGGCCGCTTCATCACCAGCCAGGACGTCACCAGCCATGCCGCGGTCGTCGTGCTCGCGGCCACCACCGCCGAGCAGCTGTTCGGTGGTCGCAACCCGATCGGCGCGACCGTGGCGGTCTCCGGGGTTTCCATGCAGGTGGTCGGGACGCTCACCGCGGCCGGTTCGTCCGCCACGGCCAACGAGGACGACCAGGCGATCCTCCCGATCAGCACCGCGGCGAACCGGGTGTTCGGCGGCGCGACCCGCAGCTCCGTGCAGAACATCTACCTGGAGGCGTCGTCGTCGAAGACGCTGTCCGCCGCCTACCAGGAGGCCAACAACACACTGCTCGCGCTGCACCGCATCAGCACCCCCACCGGCGCCGACTTCACCATCGCCAGCCAGCAGTCCATCCTGTCCGCCGCCACCTCGGTGGACCGGACCCTGACCGTGCTGCTCGGCGGGATCGCGGCGATCTCACTGCTCGTCGGCGGCATCGGCGTGATGAACATCATGCTGGTCTCCGTCACCGAACGCATCCGAGAGATCGGTCTACGCAAAGCGCTGGGGGCGCCACCCCGGGTGATCAGGCGCCAGTTCCTGGTGGAGGCGTCCGTCCTCGGCCTGGCCGGCGGGCTCGCCGGTACCGCCCTCGGACTAGTGGGAGCCGCGCTGCTCCCCCATCTGATCTCCCAGCGGATCGACATCTCACTCCCCGCAACCGTCGGCGCGATCATCGTCGCGGTGGGGATCGGAGTCGGGTTCGGCGTCTACCCCGCCAGCAGAGCCGCCCGGCTGGCCCCCATCGACGCACTGCGCAGCGAATGATGATCCGTCAGTCTCCGGCCCTGCCCGGCACCCAGGGCCACGACCAGGAAAACGAGTCCACCGTGCCCGAACACGGCATGCCCCCACACGGCGTGCCCGCGCCTGCGGGCATCGTCACTCAGCCTGCCCAGCCCGCATCCCGATCCCGCCGTCCTCGCATCCCCGGGGGGTCCGCCAATGGCTGACCGGACTTCCCGAGACCGGCGACACCGGCTCCGCCGCTGGGCGACGGTAATCGTCGTCATCGTTGTCGTCGGCGGGGTCGGCGGCGGAGTTCTCGCCGCCACGGCAGCCTCGGGCGGGCCGTCCTACCGGACCGCGGTGGTCACCCACCGCACCGTCGAGGCAACGTTGAACTCCACCGGCACCGTGACGCCCACCAGCCAGGCATCAGTGAGTTTTCCCGTCGGTGGGCGGGTGGCGCAGGTTTCCGTGGCCGTCGGCCAGCATGTGACAACGGGCGACGTCCTGGCCGAACTCGACACGTCCTCCCTGGCCGCCTCGCTGGACAACGCCCGGTCCACACTCGCCTCGGCGCAGGCGAAACTCGCCGCCGACCAGGCCAGCCAGACCGCCGCCGGCACGGCCTCGGCCGCCGCGTCCACCTCCGCGCCGGCGTCGGCGTCGACCGGAACCGGCAGGGTCAGCGGGGCAGTGTTCGTCACCTCGGGCCAGGCCGGCGTCCAGAGCGCGAGTCATGTGACCGCAAGCGGGACCGCGGCCGGCGAGCCACAGGCCGGGACCGCCAACAGCGCGGGGACGACCGGGGGCGCGAACTCGGCCGAGGATCTCGTCAAGCACTACCAGCAGCAACTGCTGGCCGACCAGCACGCCGCCGACACGCTCCTATACCAGATCCAGGCCGATCTCGCCCACGAGCAGTCGGTGTGCCGGTCGTTCCTGGACAGCCTGCGCCGTGCCGGAGATGACGCCCCCGGCGCGGGGGTACCCGGCGCCGCACACGGCAGCGGGAGTTCGGGTGAGGTCACCGGGACCCCGGCTCTCACGCCGTCACCGGGTACCGCAGCGCCATCAGGTACCGCGACGGCCACGGGTCCGGCGCCCAACGGCACGGACTGTGCGGCGCTGCTCAAGCAGGTCCTCACCGAGCAGGAGACCCTCAACGACCGTCTGCACGCTGTGGCGGCGGATGTGGTTGCCCTCGATGCCGCGGTCGCGCAGCTGCTGGCCCAGTCCCCGGGACGGCAACAGTCCCCAGAGCAGCAGTCCCCAGGGGGGCAGCCGGACGCGGGTGCAGGCACAGGCGGAGGCACGGACGCTGGCCGACCGTCGTCCAGCCCGACCGGAACCGGGGCGGGAACCGGTGGCACGAACGGGACCGCGTGGACGGACACCGGCGGAAGCAAGAGCACACGCGGTGGCACACCCGCGGGTGGTGGCCCAGCGGGGAGCAACACGCTGGCGGGTGGCTCGGCGGGCCGGTCCGGCACAACGTCGGGGGCCTCCCGCACACCGGCGTCAGCCGCCCAGATCGCCGCCGACCAGGCCTCGGTCGACGCGGCCAACGCCATGCTCCTGGTGGCCCAGCAGAGCCTGGATCAGGCACGGCTGATCAGCCCGATCAGCGGCTTGGTAGCCGCCGTCAACATCGCACCCGGCCAGTCCGTCAGTGGCGGGTCGGGCACAGCGACGATCGTCGTGCTGAACCCGGGTTCCATGCAGGTAACGACAACCGCCAGTGACAGCAACGTCGCCGCCGTGAAGATCGGCGCCAAGGTCACGGTCACCCCGGACGGCACCAGCTCTCCGCTGACGGGCACCGTGGTGGCGATCGGCCTGCTTCCGGCGGCGTCCACAACCTCCGGCGGGACAGCATCGTCGGGCTCTTCGGGATCGTCGGGCGGGTGACCTATCCGGTGACCATCGGCCTGAACAGCGGCCTGAACAGCGACGGCGGGCAGCTGTTCGCCGGCTCGGGCGCGGCCGTCTCCATCGTCGTTTCCAGCGCGGCGAACGCACTTGCCGTACCGACGTCAGCCGTGCTGAGAATCGGTAACCGTCACGTCGTATCCGTATTGCGGGACGGCAAGGCGACCAGCCTGCCGGTGGAGGTGGGCGCGGTCGGCGCAACCTTCACCCAGGTGACGTCCGGCCTGTCCGAAGGGGACAGGGTCGTCCTGGCAGATCTGAATGCCCCACTGCCCACCAGCAACACCACGCTGCGCGGCCTCGGCGGCGCGGGCCGCCCCGGCGCCGGACCGACCGGCGGCGGCTTGGGTGGTGGCGGCCTCGTCGGTGGCGGTGGCGGCCTCATCGTCGGTGGGGGCGGCGGACGGAACGGGTAGCGGCGACCCGCTCCGTCCGCCACGGCGATCAGGAACTACCGGTACTCGACGAATGACCAGGCGGCCATCAATCCTCCGGTTTCTCGGTGGCGAGCAGGTCCTGCAGTTCACGGACTGCTTCCCGGAGCCTGCCGGCAAACGTGAACATCTCGTCGGCCGCCTGGAGCGGCGTGCTCAGGTAAAGATTGAAATGGTCGGGAAGCAACACGTAGGCGATGCCGATGCACCGGTTGCTGGTCGACCCGAAACCGAAGTACTCGATATTGACCGACGGCGCGGAGCTGGTGCTCAGGTAGTCGTCCCGCATCTTGAGCCAGCCCGGGGTCTCGTACAGGGCAAGCGGCGCGGTCACCCCCAGCTCCTCGCCGCGCCGCTTCTGGATGAGCTGCAGCTCCCACAGGTGCTGCTCGGGCGCTTGTCCGGCCTGGCACTGCTTCGCCCGTTCCACATGTTTTTCGGCGGCTGCCCGAAACGCCGCCCTGCGGGTCACCACATCCGCCGCGGGGTCGTCCATCGTGGCCACGAACCGCAGCACCTCGGGCGTGACGACACGCATCGCCTCCGTGCGCCCGCGCCGGTACTGCCGCGTGGCGATCGACTCGTATGTGGCGCCCACCAGTCCTTTGGCCCGCTTGTGAGCGAGTTGATAGGCCAGCTGCACGAATGCGTCCGGCGATATCCGCAGTTGTTTGGCACGTTTTCCACCGAAATCGTCGAACGACAGGATGGACGTGGCGGTGTCAGCCCCGTACGCCGCGAACGAGGCGCCGGCGGCCCGCACGTCGGCCTGCAGGTCACCGTCCAGCACGAACTCGATGGCCTTGACGTTCGGCAGACCCTGGGGGCTGGCCCCCGACTGCGCCGAGTGTTCCTCGGGCGAGGCACCCAGCAGCGCGTCGACGAAGCTGAGGATCGTGGTCCCGTCCAGACCGCAGTGCTCGATGTTGATGCCCGCCGTGCCGTCCTCGAAGACAATCAGGGACACGGCCTTGTCGAACCAGCGATTACCGCTGTCACCATGAAGCATCTGGTCGCACGCCGTCAGGGTGTCCTTGGGCGTGAAGTCCTCCAGACATACACAGAACAGCGCGGTTTCCACCTCGTCGAGCGCGTCGGCATTACCGGGATGGCGGGCAAGCAGCGCCTGCCGGCTGGCCGCCCACTCCGCCCGGGCCTTGGTGGTGAGATGCCCGACGGACGTCTCCGGCGTGGCCCTCGTCGCACCGGCCTTTATGATCGTCTGCAGCCCGACCACGAGGTCGTCTAACGTGTGGGGTCGGCCGTCCGGACCCAGCACGTCCAGACGGAAGATGTTTCCGCGGAAGAACACCACAACGTGACGTGCCCGGGACGGACCCGGCCACTGCTCGCTGTAGGGCGCACGGACGGTGTCCTGCACAATTCCGGGTATCCGCGTCGCGGAGAACAGGAACTTGTTCTGCTCCATCGACAGCGGCCGCCCCCGCTGGACGGCCGGCGCAATGCGTTCGTCGTCGAGCTGCAGCTTGTAGTTGACGGCCGCGGCGATGAGACCGGCCGCCCGGTCCATCTGTCCCAGATCCGCATGCTTGAACAGGAAGAAGAAGTTCGCGTTGAGCGCTATACGGTCGCGACGTCCCAGGTAGCGGGACGGCCAGAACGTGTCGAGCCAGCTGTGCACGTCCTCGCCGGCGTTGTATTGCTCGAGTGCCTCGTGGAGCCGGCGACCGGGACCGTCCGGTCGCAGGAACGAGGCCACCGCCGCCTCGGTCTCCGTCAGCTCGTCCGCGGTCAGCAGCGGTGCACACCACTCGAGGAATCTCTCGCAGCTTTCCTCCAGCGGGGGCAACGGCACCCGCGGCAGGAGATCTTCATTGCCAAAGGTACGGGCGGACAAATCCTGGTTATCGTTCAATTTGATCCTCGACCTCGGTGGTTGTGGGGACCTGGATGATTCCTTGTTCGTTGCGAGGTCGATGACCACGCAACCGTTCGTGCCGCGCGGCCGGGAGACGTAGAGCTGCGCGTAAAGCCAGCCGTCGGTTTCCAGACCGCGCGGGTCCACTCCGACGTTCCACAGGGTATCCAGGACGAGCGACTGCTCCTCCGGGGAGGCGAACCGCCGCTGCTTGAACATGCGTTCGAGATGAATGGTCTCGTATCCCAATCCGGCCAGGCTCTCCGCAACAGGCGCGAACGGGAACATCCGCAGGACGAAATGTGCCATCCACGGTCTACACTCGCCGTTTGCGCCGACCACCCGCGCGATGGTCCGGTCGCTGACGTAGCCGATGCAGCCGGTAGAGATGACGAGATCCGCACCGGTGAGCTGCTGGCGTTGTCGCTGCGTGGGGTCGCGCTCCTCCAAGTCGGCGTACACCGCGTCATCGATGAACCCGGCCGAGAGCGCGTACGAAAGGGCCTGCTGCGAGGTGTCGAGGCCCACGAACCGGGTCCGCCGCAGGCGGTCACGCGACCGGACCAGCTCCCGGTCGCGGGCCAGCAGCGTGTCGCGGGTCTGCGTACGGGCGTCGCCGTCACAGTAACGCCCATACAGCTCCTCCATGGTCGCGTCACATTTCAACAGAGCTGCGTTGATACCGTAGGAGCAACCGATGTCCAGGATGTTCGGAGCCGGGTTCCGGTGTGCTTCCTGGTACTCCTGAATGATTTTCCTGAAATATGGTTTGGCCAACTGCGGGATACAGTAGTCGAGCTTGCGCAACGTGTCGAAGTAGGCGCGTGGGTCGGGTTGCGTGTAGATGTGATCGAGTGAAACTTTTCCGGTGGCATCAAAATGCACGGGCTGCGTTCCTCCTTGGATCACAGAACGGGCAACGGACCGGCTTCGGATTCGGATCGCCGGCCCCCGGGCCGCGTATGGCAGATCTCCGATCGCGCGGATCATCCCTCCCCGCATCGACCGATGCCCGCCGGACCCGGCCTAATCCAGTAGTCGGTCGCCCCGCACAGCGTGTCCAGCGACCGCCAGATGCTGGGGCAGCACCCGGCCGAAAAGCTGCCTCGTCCGCTCCACGCTGCCGATCACTCCGGGGCGTTCGCTGTATGCGAAGATCGCCGAGTGGCGCGCCGTCCCGCCCTGCACAGAGCTCACCCGGTGCATTGAATAACGACCCTTGAACAACTGAAGGTCACCCGGATGCAGGGGCAGGCGACGGATCAGGTGCCCACCGCGGCCGGCCAATACGGCCCGAACGTCGTCAAAATTTTCCGCCTCCGCGGACCTGATATCCGGACAGTACTCAAACACGCCGCCGGCCTGCGACTCCTGCGTGAGCAGGCTCACCGCGAACTCATTTGTGTCGAAGTGCCATGGATGCTCCATTTCCGGGGTGACGACATTGAGACACAGCCCGGCCAGGGGGTCCGCGAGCTCGTAAACGCGGGGCAGCTCGAAACAACTGGCGACAAAATGCTGAAACAGTTCGCTGGAATAGAGCTGATGGATGGCAAAATCATCGGGAATGCGATCACGCGCTACAAAGGCGTTGCCACGTCGCATAGCCATGCGACCCGGATGATCTGCCGGCAGAGACGCGTCAGCAGCGATGTTGTAGGCATTGACGGTTTCGACGTCATAATACGCCAGAGGAGCAACCGCAGCGCATTCCAGCCGCAATTCTTCACGCCGTGAGGACCGAATAAAACTGGACAGCACGCTGCATCCGAGATTTTGCAGTTCATACCGGGCACGAGAAACCACGTACTTCCAACCGGCGCTTGTCGGCTCTGCCAGGGGATAGCGAGCCGTGTTGACCATCTGCCCGACCACCCGAGCTTCCGATGTACTCATGAGGCTCTCCTCCACCTGGCGGGCTCACCGCTGCGGAGCGGGACATCGCAACCGGTCCGGCGATCCTCGTGTTCGACGTCCATGCAGTGCCAGTTACACGATCCGCACGCTGTCAAGGCCATCACCTCCCGCGAGCAGACCGCGTCCACAGCGCCTTCTCATTCTTCTCGACTACCTCGGATACGCCAAGAGCGCCCGGGGACACGGACACGGGAGAAACATGATCGCACCGCCTTTGGCCCATTAGCACATCGTTGCCCTCGATTCATTGACATGAAGTCGCTTGTGATGTGCGACACCAATCTCGAAAACACGCCCAATGATCATAATCAGTTCGGATCCCCCTGGTCGTCGTCCTTGACGTTGATTCTGGATCCGTCGGCAGCCACATCCAACAGTCACAGCGAGTGAGAAGAAAACACATTGGGCGAGTTTGTGTAGACGCAGGGTGATTATTGGGCGAGTAGCAGATGAGTATCGGGTGAGTACCGGGTTGACGTCGGTGCCACGGCCGGCAGGGTGGGTGAATCGGTTCGCGCCGGCGCAGGCGCCACCGCCGTCCCGGCCAGTCCTGGCCATGGCCGCTTCTGGACACGGAGCCCGCGGCGCGGCCCTGTTACAAGTTGGGATGAACCGTGTTACAAGTCGGGACGAATCGGTCCGCTGTCGGGACGGTGGGACCGTCCCCGCCGGGCAGATGACCACCGATACGACCGTCAGCAGATTGTGAGCCGAGTAAATGCCTATTGCAGCGCAGTTCTCCGAGTACGGCACCAGCGACGTGCTGCGCGTCGTCGACGTCCCGGCCCCGGTTGCCGGTCCGGGTCAGGTACGTATCGCGGTACGGGCGGTGAGCGTGAACCCCGTCGACTGGAAGATCCTCCAAGGTGCCCTGCAGGAGCTGCTCAAGCTGGACTTTCCCGCAGGTCTGGGCAAAGACGTTGCCGGCGTCGTCGACCAGGTCGGCGACGGCGTGACCGCCTTCGCAGTCGGTGACGAGGTGCTCGGGTCGTCCTCGACCCCCTCCTATGCCCAGTTCGCGCTCGCCGACCCCGCGGCACTGGTCACCCGGCCGGCCGATGTGTCGTGGGAGGTCGCCGGCAGCCTCGCCGGCGCTGGTGGCACCGCGTGGAAGGTACTCGATCTGCTCGGCGTCGCAACGGACGAAACACTGTTGATCCACGCTGCCGCGGGTGGCGTCGGTGTCCTCGCCGTGCAGCTGGCCGTCGCCCGCGGCGTGCGGGTGATCGGTACCGCCAGCGAGTCCAACCACGAACTGCTGCGTTCACTCGGTGCCATCCCGATCACCTATGGCGACGGTCTGGCGGACCGTGTCCGCGCGGTCGCCCCGCAGGGGGTGGACGCCGTGCTCGACGCATCGGGCCGCGGTGAGCTGCCGGTCTCGATCGAACTGGCCGGCGGGCCCGAGCGGGTGCTCACCATCGCCGCGTTCGACGCCGCCGACCACGGGATCCGCTTCCACGTCGGTGGTGGCGGGGAGGACACCGTGCAGGCGATCCAGGACATCCTCGCCCTCATCAAGGACGGACGCCTGCAGCTGCCGATCTGGCGTACGTATCCACTGACCGAGGCAGCCACCGCGCTCGACGCCAGCCGGGCCGGCCATCTCGGCGGCAAGATCGTGCTACTGCCGGCCTGACGAACGCGCCTGCCGGGGAGAACCCGGACCGGCGTGGGCGGGGCCCGCTGCGACCAACCGAGGCGGAATGATCCCACGCAGCCGGCGGACCACCGGCAGCGCGCAGGACACCGTGACCGCGCTGTACCGGCCGATCGGAGGCTTCCGGCACTACCCCGACGTCCGAGCAGTTGGGGCGTATCCTCCGCGGGTACGTTCTCGCCCGCCGAACGTCATGGGCCGGCAGTCCCGAAGGGGTCCACCAATCCGGCCGGATGTCCCGAAAACGGCGCCGAACCGGTTGTGCGGACCGGTCATATGCGGACCCGATCACGTGCGGGCCAGGTCATGGTGCGGACC
>NZ_CAAAFT010000484.1:10758-11646 GCF_900634765.1 Candidatus Protofrankia californiensis
CCCGATCACGTGCGGGCCAGGTCATGGTGCGGACCGGTCCGGTGCATCGGGACCGCCAGGAGCGCCGGGGCTCTCGAGGACAATCACGTGCAGGGTGCGCGGCCCGTGCACGCCCTCGACCCGGTGCAGCTCGATGTCGCTGGTCGCGGACGGGCCGGAGATCCAGGTCAGCGGCCGGTCCGGACGTACGCGGGCGATGGCGGCGGGTACGCCGTCCACGATGTCCTCGGACGATATGACGCACACGTGCACGTCGGGGACGAGCGTGAGCGCGCGGCGGCCGCAGACCGGGCCGCCGTCGAGCACGATCGTGCCGGTCTCGGTCACCCCCACCGCGGCGCCGGTGAGCACCGCGTCGACGGCGTCCAGGTCGGTCACGGACAGCGGTGCCTCGCCGGTGTCCCGGATCACCTGTCCCCCCGCCTGCGCCACCGTCTGTGCCGCTGCGGCGAGCCAGTCCGCGGGCAGCCCGACCGGAACCGCGATGCGGCGCGCGCCGACGAGTGCCGTCGTGATCGCGACGGCCAGGCCGTCCGGACGCACCCGATGCACCGTGGCCCGGTAGTCGGCGACCCGCTCGCAGAACAGCTCCACCGTTGCCGGCTCCACTCTTGCCGCCGGCCGCTCCCACGTGCGGGCCGTACGGGCATAGTCGCGGGGAACCGGGACGTCCTCGGGCTTCTCGGCCGCGGGCACGTCGGCGAGCGCCGCCCGGATCCGGCGCAACATCTGCTCACGTGCGCTCATCACGACCACCTTTCGCCGCTGGTGCGCTCTCGCCACGGGTACGCGCCCACCAGGCACGGAAGGACTCCCGTGGTGGCAGCGGGACGTCGCGGGCCCGGCTCCATGCCGCGGCCGGGCCGGGCAGCGGCACCGGACCGACGG
>NZ_CAAAFT010000484.1:11705-13683 GCF_900634765.1 Candidatus Protofrankia californiensis
GGTGGCAGCGGGACGTCGCGGGCCCGGCTCCATGCCGCGGCCGGGCCGGGCAGCGGCACCGGACCGACGGTCTGCCGGTCACCGAGTAGCCGCCGCGCCGTACCAACAGCCCGCTGAACGGCGGCCAGCCTGGCGGGTCGGGCCAGCGCCCAGGCGGCCGCCCGCATCCCGAGCGCCTCCGCCTCCGGCGTCCGGTGGGTGCGCGCGGCGTCGACGACCTGGCCGCGCAGGTGCACCAGCACATCGGGAATGTCGATGCGCACCGGGCAGACCTCGAAGCACCGGCCGCACAGCGAGGACGCGTACGGCAGCGCCTTCTCCACCGGCCCGGCGTCCACCCCGTTCAGCAGCGGGGTGAGGATGGCGCCGATCGGGCCCGGGTAGACCGATCCGTAGGCGTGGCCGCCGGCCCGCTCGTACACCGGGCAGGAGTTCAGGCACGCCGAGCAGCGGATGCAGCGCAGCGCCTGCCGGCCGACCGGGTCGGCCAGCGCGCGGCTGCGGCCGTTGTCGAGCAGCACCACATGGACCGCACGCGGACCATCACCTTCGGTAACACCCGTCCATGTCGTCGTGTACGGGTTCATCCTCTCCCCGGTCGACGACCGGGGCAGCAGCTGGAGGAACACCTCAAGGTCGGACCAGGTCGGCACCACCTTCTCGATACCCACGATACTGATCACGGTCTCCGGCAGGGTCAGGCACATCCGGCCGTTGCCCTCCGACTCGACCACCACGAGGGTGCCGGTGTCGGCGACCGCGAAGTTCGCCCCGGAGATCCCCACCTTCGCCGTGAGGAACCTGCGCCGCAGGTGCGTCCGGGCTGCGGCGGCCAGCGCCCGCGGCTCGTCGGACAGGTCGGCGGGCGCGTCCGCCATCTCGCGCAGGAAGATCTCCCGGATCTCCGCCCGGTTGCGGTGGATCGCCGGGACCAGGATGTGGCTGGGCAGATCGCCGGCCAGTTGGATGATGAGCTCGGCCAGATCGGTCTCCACCGCGGCGATCCCGGCCGCGGCCAGCGCGTCGTTGAGGCCGATCTCAGCGGTGACCATCGACTTCACCTTGACGACCTCGTCGACGCTGCCGTCGACGCCCGCGGCGCGGACAAGGTCGACCACGATCCGGTTGGCCTCGGCCGCATCGTCGGCCCAGTGCACCTGGCCGCCGGCCGCGGTGACCGCTCGCTCGAACTGCTCCAGGTAGCCGTCCAGATGCCGTAACGTACGATCCTTGATCGCGGCTCCGGCGAGACGCAGCGCCTCCCAGTCGTCGAGCTCACCGACGACCCGGGCCCGCTTGTCCCGGATCGTCGCAGTGGCGTGCGCCAGGTTGCGGCGCAGCTGGGTGTCGGCCAGCGCGTGACGCGCCGCCTGAGGGAACGCCGGCGTCCCCATGAAGATCGCCGTCATGCCGGCCATCCCCGCTTCCGTGCCCGTCCCCGCTGTCGTGCCAGGGCTCGCCCGGGCCCTGCGGATACGGCAGGTATGGCAGGTGTGGCCTCGGTCGGGACGAGCACCTCGGCCAGGTGCAGGATGCGCACTCCGGACCGCCATCTGGAGAGCAGCCCGCCGATATGCGCGAGGCAGGAATTGTCCGCGGCCACCAGCACCTCGGCCCCGGTCTCCCGGACGTGGCGCGCCTTGTCCGCGCCCATCGCCACCGACACGTCCGCGTTCTTGATCGCGAATGTGCCGCCGAACCCGCAGCACTCCTCGGCGGCCGGCAGGTCGACAAGGGTGAGCCCGCGCACCGCACGCAGCAGCCGGTGGGGCCGGTCACCCAGCCCGAGTACCCGCAGCGAGTGGCAGGTCGGGTGGTAGGCCACGCGGTGCGGGAAGTACGCGCCGACGTCGGTGACCCCGAGCACGTCGACGAGGAGCTCCGCCAGCTCGTACACCCGCGGCGCCGTCCGGGCCACCCCGTCACGCAGCGCCGCGTCACCCCGCTCGGCGGCCAGCCGGCCGTGGAAGTGACGGAT
>NZ_CAAAFT010000484.1:13920-17252 GCF_900634765.1 Candidatus Protofrankia californiensis
TGGCCTCGGCCCGGTAACCGGTGTTGACGTGCATCTGCCCACAGCAGGTCTGCGCAGAGGGGAAGTCCACCTCGACCCC
Organism: Candidatus Protofrankia californiensis; assembly: GCF_900634765.1. Classification (NCBI taxonomy): domain Bacteria; kingdom Bacillati; phylum Actinomycetota; class Actinomycetes; order Frankiales; family Frankiaceae; genus Protofrankia; species Candidatus Protofrankia californiensis. The sequence goes on from NZ_CAAAFT010000484.1 coordinate 14,000, forward strand.
GAGCCGTTCGAGCAGCTCGACGGTGGCCTTCCCCGTCCCGGGAAAGGCGATGTCGTTGAAACAGGTCACGAACAGCGCAACCCTCACGGCGTCATCCTCCTCTCCTTGCGACCCACGCATCCTTGCGACTCACACTTGTGCCTCACACCGGTACCTGCCCGGTGACCATCCAATCCGTGACCGGAACGTACGTGAAGCCTGTCGGTCGGTCCGGTGCGGGGACGGCGGCGAGACGCGTAATCCGCCGGGGCGGTGTTCGGCCAGGCTGTCTGTCCGCAAGCTGACACCAGATCGGTACAACCTCTACCTCACGCCTTGCGACAGTCGCACTATCGTCGGACCGTGACGGCCAACACATCTTCGGCGCTATTTGCCGGAGTGGACACCGCCGCCACCGGACTCGCAACATCACGAGCAACCCGGTGACCACGATGACAGCGAGCCAGCCGTGGTTCGACGGACGGATGTCCGATCCACCGGTACCGGAATATCGGGATCGGTAACCATGGCGAGCATGATCCAGGAGCGGATCGACCGGACTCTGGCCCTGCTGTCGGACGCGGTCGCCTCCCAGGCAGCCGTCCTGATGGAACTGGAGAACGCGCCCGAACGTGCCCTGCTCGTCCCCGACCGGCTCACCGGCAGCACCCACCAGCGGGCAACGGCCGCGCTGAGCGCCCTGGCCGATGCCTGGCACTGGTACGGCATCCTCACCGACCTTGTCGAGCGGGCACGTGCCATCCGCGGGGACAAAGCCCGGGTGGACGCCCGCACCATCGACGAGCTGGACGCGTTGCTGCACAACCCGCTCACGCACCTGGGCATCCGCCCGGCGGATCTGGCCGGCCGCACCGACGGGGCACTACAGACCGTACGCACCTGCATCAACGAGATCGTGAGCGTCTGGAACACCCAGCTGACCGTCGTCGACACGGCCGAACAGCAGATCGCCGCTGCCGCCGCGATCGCCTCCCGGCTACGCCTGGACGACGAGGCGGGTCTGGCCATCGCCCGCCGCCTGCTGGCCGAGTTCTCCGAGCTGGCCGCCACCGATCCGCTTTCGCTGCCCGAGGGCCTGTCCGCACGTCTCGAGGCGGCAGTCGCAGCGGCCTGGACCGGGCTGGACGAGCTGGCCAGGCGGCATGACACCCTGCCAAAAGCGCTACAGGACGCGAGGGAACTGCTGGATCGCATAGTCGCCCTCATCGAGCAGGCGGCAGCGGACGCCGACCGGGCCCGTGGACGCATCCTGCGGCCAGGGACGTCCCTGGTCCGCCTGCCCGACGGGGTACTCGACGACGAGCGTCACGGCCTGCGGACCTGGCTCGACCGGTTGACCGCGACGGCGTCGGCGGGCCGCTGGAAGGAGGCGAGCAGGGGGCTCGACCGCTGGCGGGAACTCGCGGACGCCACGCTGATCTCCGCTCGTCGGGTCGCCGAGACCAACGCGGCCGTGCTGCGCACCCGCGACGATCTGCGCGGCCTCCTGGACGGCTGGCAGGCCAAGGCCGCCGGGCGGGGTGTCATCGAGGAACCGGAACTCGCCGACCTGTACCGGCAGGCCCGATCAGTCCTGTACACGGCACCGACCGATCTCGACCGGGCCGCCACGCTGGTGAGCGCCTTCGGCGCGGCGGTCGACCGCCGGTCCACGCCGGGCGGCTGTGCCGGACACGGCCCGGTCGGGCACGTACCGCCGAGCGACGATGCCAGCCGAAGCAGCGGTTCCAGCCCGAGCAGCAGTGTCAGCCAGAGCAGCAGCGCCGGCCAGAGCAGGGGAAGGGGGACCGAGCAGAAGTGAGCACTTCCCGGTCCGGTGGCGGCCCGCTGCCAGTCAGCGGTGGTCCCAGCAATGACGGTGCGCCCTGCTCCCAGCCGGGATGTGACGGCACCATCGAGGACGGCTACTGCGACGTCTGCGGGTTGCTGCCCGCTCCGGCCGTTCCCGGCCAACCGGATGCCGGCAACCGACCGGTGCCGAGCCAGCTGCTGAGACGTATGGCAGCAGGCCAGCCGTCCGGCGCAGCGGCATCCGGCGGGGTGGCGCATCCCTCCCCCGCCGTCCCGGTCGGCGACGGCGCCCCCTGCGCGCAGCCCGACTGCACCGGCACCATCGACGAGGGCTACTGCGACATCTGCGGGTTGGCGGCGACCTCGCCCGCATCCGGCCAGGACCTGCCAGAGCGCGACCAGGCGTCCATCGGCGCGCAAGCCAGCCCGCCGGCAGCGGGAGGCCGGAGCACGAGCGCGATGAGCATAGGCGCGCTGCAATCGAGTGGTACCGGGCCGGGCAGCCCGAGGCGTTCGCGGCGGAGTAGGAGATCCGGGTCGATCCCGTCGCGCAGCCGGCTCGGCGCCGGCATCGTCAGCGTCCCCGACGTGACCGTGCCCGATCCCGCGTCGATGGTGCTGGCCGATCCGCAGGTTCCCGAACGCAGCCGGCACTGCGCCATATGCAACGAACCGGTCGGGCGGGCACGCAGTGACACCCCGGGTCTACTGGAAGGTTTCTGCCCGAAATGCCGGCATCCGTTCTCGTTCGTGCCGAAGCTCGCGGCCGGGGATGTCGTCGGCCAGTACGAGATCGCCGGCTGCCTGGCGTTCGGCGGTCAGGGCTGGGTGTACCTCGCCCGTGACCGGGGCGTCGCCGAGAACTTCTGGGTCGTGCTCAAGGGCCTGCTCAACACCCATGACCCGCAGGCGACGGCCGCGGCCATCGCCGAACGCCGGTTCCTCGCCTCGGTCGACCACAGCAACATCGTGAAAATCTTCAGTTTCGTGGAGTGGCAGGGCAGCGGTTACATCGTGATGGAGTACGTCGGCGGGATGTCCCTGCTGAAGCTGCTCAAGCAGCGTTGGGAAGCCGCCGGCGGCCGGTCCGACCCGCTGCCGGTGACCCAGGCCATCGCCTACATCCTCGGCATCCTCCCGGCGTTCGGCTATCTGCACCGCCAGGGCCTGGTCTACTGCGACTTCAAACCGGACAACGTCATGCTCTCCGGTGATTCGTTGAAGCTCATCGACCTCGGCGCGGTGCACCGCATCGGCGATCCCGGCCTGTCGTACGCCACCCCGGGCTACCGGGCTCCCGAGGTGGCCACGGCCGGGCCGTCGGTCGCCTCCGACCTGTTCACGATCGGGCGTTCGCTGGCGACCCTGCTCCTGGACTTCCGGGGCAACACCACCACCTACTCCTACACGATTCCCCCGCAGGACGCCCACGAGGTGCTCGCGCGTCACGACTGTCTCCACC